>FZLR01000065.1 GCA_900197615.1 Rhodospirillaceae bacterium Spongia-Bin9 | reverse complement strand
GACAAGGCCGATCACCGTGCTGTCGCGGCCCGGAGCGGCAGCGGCGGCGGAAGGCGAGAGCCGATTAGGGTTGACGGCCAAGCGGAAATTCCTCGATCGGGCAGCCGAACGGTTCGGCCGGTCCGTTAATAGCAGGCTTCACCTGCCCTGGGCATCCCCGCCGCCGCATGTGCCCACGACCGGGAGCATGCCTGTACCCGGCAATTCCGAATGCCGGCCGGGGCGGAGCCAAGCGACAACCGGTGTCAGTTTTCGAACGGCAGGAACCGTGTCCGGGCGGAGGGGAAGGCGTAGACCGCGCCGTTACTGATCAGCCAGGCCGTGTATGCGCCGGGAAAGAGCGCGGCGATCGCCGGATTCATGATGTCCAGCCCGCCGGTATAGGCGCCGAAGGATGGCAGGATCAGGAGCCGGTCGTCGCCGACGAAGCATGGCCGGGTAATGCGCCGCGGCCCGGCCTTGATCCGCGCCTTGGGATGGTAGTGGCCGCAGACCTGAAATCCGTCCGTTGACCCTTCCGGTTCATGCAGAAGCAGCAGATTGCCGATGCCGTATTCCCGGACTGCACTGCCGCCGGCATTGTCGGGAATCTCGGGATCGTGGTTGCCGGTAATCCAGATCCAGTCGTATCGATCTGCCAGGCGACGCAGCCGTCCGGAAAGCGGGCCCGCCATCCGTCCGCCGCCGCCGGTATCGTGGAAGCTGTCGCCGAGGCAGACGACCCGGGCCGGCGCATGCAGGGCCAGCACCGCTTCCATCCGGTCCAGTGTGGCTGCGCTGTCGTAAGGCGGCAGCAGGGCGCCGCGCTCGGCGAAAGCGGAGCCTTTCTCGAAATGCAGGTCGGCGAAAATAACGGTCTGCCGCTCCGGCAGGACCAGAGCGCCGGAGCCGTCGAGCAGTGCCGGTTCGCCGCCCAGCGCGACGGCGGCCGATTGCCGGGCGGGCCGTTCGGGCCGGATCGGCGACGGGGCGGCCATGGGTGGATCGGCCAGGCGCGCTACAGGATGTCCAGCACCCGCTCCGGCGGCCGGCCGAGAGCCGCCCTGCCGCCGGCGAGCACAACCGGCCGTTCGATCAGCGCCGGGTGATCGTGCATCGCCTGAAGCAGGACGTCGTCCGGGAGGGTTTCGTCGTCCAGACCCTCCCCCTTGTAGGGCGGTTCCCTGCGGCGCATGAGCTCGCGCGGTACCAGGTTCAGCTTGTCCAAAGCATCGCGCAATTCGTCCGGGCTCGGCGGCGTCTTCAGATACTCGACGATGGCGGGTTCTATGCCGCGCTCGGTCAGCAACTTGAGCGTCTGGCGCGACTTGCTGCATCGCGGGTTATGCCAGATTGTCACCGACATCGGCATTCGCTACTCCTTTTCCGTTCTGAAGCCGCCGACGGCGAGCCGTTTCCCGGCGGTTTGCCGACGACGGCGCGCTTGCTATGCTGCGCCCGCCGGATCGAGCCGGAGCCCCTGGAAAAGATACGCGTGTTCCGGACCATGTTCCACCGCCTTCTCGATAGCCTCCTGCCGCTGCCGGGCACGGTCTGCCTGGCAGTCTGCCTGGCAATCTTGCTGTCGCTGGGACCGGCCGCCGGCCCGGCGGCAGCGCAGGAGACGGCGCCGCAGGGGATAGACCGGGCGGCGCTCGAGAAGTTCGTTGCAACCATAGAGAACGAGCAGGAGCGCGAACGCCTTCTGGCGCAGCTCAAAGCGCTGATCGCGGCGCAAAGTGCGACGCAGAAGACGAAGGCGCCGACGCAGCCGGCCCTGCTGGAGCGGCTGGCCGACCGGGCGCGCAGCCTCACCGGCGGCCTGCAGGATCTGTCCGCCGTCCTCTCGGATCTGCCCAAGGCCTGGAACTGGTTACGCAGCCGATTCGCCGACGACCGCCAGCGAGCATCGCTCGTCGACGGTGTCTGGAAGGTTGCACTGGCGATCCTGCTCGGCCTGCTGGCGGAATGGCTGATGCGGCTGCTCATGCGTGGGCCGCGCCGGCGGATCGAGGACCGGGAAAGCGAGGCGCTCGCCGTCCGCACCGGCGGTCTTGCCGTCCGGACCCTGCTCGATCTGCTGCCCATCGCCGCCCTGGCGGCGGCGGCCTATGCGGTACTGCCGCAACTGGCGCCCGGCGCTACGACCGCCCGCGTCGCGCTCACTCTGATCTTCGGCTTCGTGCTGGCCCGCGCCATCCTGGCGGTCGGCCGGGCGGTGCTGGCGCCGCAGGTCGGCGGCCTGCGCCTGCTGCCGCTCAGCGACGGCACTGCCGCCTATCTCTATGTCTGGCTACGCCGGCTCGCCAATACCGTCGTCTATGGCGCGGTTGCGATCGAGGCCCTTGCCGCCTTCGATCTGCCCGCGGGCGCCCATGCGGCGCTGCTTCATCTGCTCGGCCTCGTCGTTGCCGCCATGCTGATCGCGCTGATCCTGCAGAACCGCCGGGCGGTCGCCGAACGGCTGCGCGGAGCGGCCGAGGGCAGCGGGGAAGCGCGGACCGGCGCCTGGGGCTTGCGCCGGGCCATCGGACGGCTGGGCGATCTCTGGCATGTCGCGGCGATCGTTTATGTGCTCGCCGGCCTGTTCGTCTGGCTGCTCGATGTCGAGGGCGGTTTCGCCTTCCTGGCGCGCGCCACGATACTGAGCGCCGTCATCCTGCTGATCGCAATAGCGCTGATCGCCGGGCTCGGCCGGCTGCTCGACCGGCTGTTCCGGATCGAAGCCGCGTTGCTCGAAAAGAACCCCGGACTGCAGCAGCGCGCCAACCGCTATCTCGCAGCGGTCCGCCGCACGGTGTTCGGCGCGATTCTGGCGGTCGCCCTGCTCGCCATTCTCGACGTCTGGGGCTTCGGGGTCGCCGAGCTGTTGCAGACCCCGGCGGGCCGGGCGCTGGTCCGCACGGTACTGGTCGTGCTGGTGGTGACGGTCGGCGCCTTTATCCTGTGGGAATTCATCGAGACGGCCGCGGCGCGCTACCTGTCGCGGCTCGACGAGGCCGGCGAAGATTCGCGCGCGGTGCGCATGCGCACCCTGCTGCCGATGGTCGAGAAGGCCCTTCTCGTCGCGATCGTCGTGGTCGCCGGCATGATCGTGCTGTCGGAGATCGGCCTCGATATCGGGCCCTTGCTGGCCGGCGCCGGCGTGTTAGGCCTTGCCGTCGGCTTCGGGGCGCAGACCCTGGTGAAAGACGTCATCACCGGCGTCTTCATCATCGTCGAGGACAGCATGGCGATCGGCGATTTCGTGACGGTGGCCGGACGCAGCGGCGTCGTCGAGGACCTGTCCGTCCGCTCGGTGACCCTGCGCGGCTACTCGGGTTCCAAGCACACCATCCCGTTCAGCTCGATCGACGATGTCGAGAATCTCACGAAGGACTATTCATACGCCGTGCTCGATTACGGCGTCGGCTACAGCGAGAATGTCGACGCAGTAATCGCCGTTATCCGCGAAGTCGGCGACGGCCTGCGCGCCGACCCGGACTGGCGCGACAGCATCGTCGAGGACCTGGAAATCGCCGGATTGCAGGAGCTGGGCGACAGCGCCGTCGTCATCCGCTCGCGCTTCAAATGCCGGCCGGGCTTCCAATGGGGCGTGCGCCGCGAGATGAACCGGCGCATCAAAGCGGCGTTCGATGCCCGAGGCATCGAGATACCGTTTCCCCACGTCACCCTCTATTTCGGCGAGGGGAACGGCGGCAAAGACCTTCCCCTGCCAGCCCGCATGGTCGAGGACGCCGTCCGCACCGATCTGGCGGACGGGAATCCGGCGGAGGGAGAGCCCTAACGCCAGCGCTCTGCCGCGTCGTCATCGCTGTCCCGGGCGGCGACCCAGGCCGGGCCGGCGTCGCCTTCCTCGAGCTTCCAGAAGGGAGCCTTGGTCTTCAGCCAGTCGATCAGGAACATGTTGGCCTCGAAGGCGGCGCGGCGGTGGGCTGAGGCGGTGGCGACGAAGACGATGCGCTCGCCCGGCTCCAGCCGGCCGTAGCGGTGGATAATCAGGCTCGCGGCGAGCGGCCAGCGCGCGTTGGCTTCGGCCTCGATTTCGGCCAGCATCTTCTCCGTCATACCGGGATAGTGCTCCAGCGTCATGGCGGCGATCGCGGCGGGCTGCCCTTCGGTGTCGATCGACTCGCGCACCAGGCCGGTGAAGGTGACGATACCGCCGATATCCGTCCGCCCGGCTGTGAGAGCGGCGGCTTCGGCCTGGGGATCGAAATCTTCCTGCTGGACGCGGATCATGGGGTGCAGTCGAAAAATGGCGGGCAGGGTAAGGAGCAGGCCGGGGTCGCCGCCATTGTAACTCAAACCCTACGGAAACGACAGGAGCGCGCCCGCTGGGTATGGCGAGCGCCCGGCGTATTATAGCCCAACGGCCCCAAAGCGACCGGTCGGCGATAACCGCTCAATTGCGGCAGGCTGGATGCAATATGCACTGGCCGCCGGTGACGAATTCGCGTGACAGGGCACGCAGCGGAGAACCGCCGCGCCAGCCTATAATGCCGCGTTATATCACTGACAATAAAAAGAAATTCGAGTGTCCTATCGGATCATTATACAGTCCGGGGGCTTACGATCCTTCCGGGATCGAGAGGCACACCGATTGTCTGCGGAATAGTGAGGATGAGAAAAATCGAAAGCGCTTCCTGGGAAACGAAAGATCTGGAAGAGAAGACCCGTGCGCCGAATGGGGGCGAACTGTCGGACCTTTTTGCCGGCAACGTTCCCAATACGCCGTACGGCCCCGGACAAGGCGGCACACCGTGGGGATTCGGCCAGAGCGGTCGCGGCAGCCCCGGCCAGGGCGAATAATACCGCGGCCGTCCGATCCGGCTGCCCGATTGCACGATCCTCGGGCGGTCCGATCGGCCTATGGCGGGCACAGTCAGTATAGAAAGGGCAGGGCCGGCTGACGCGGCCCTGCCGCCCGCCGCGGGCCGGCGTTCGCGCCGCATCGATCGGCACTTCGCGAATATCCACCCAGCCGAGTCGCCGCCGCCCCATCCTCGCCGCAGGCTCCGACGCCCTACGGCAGGACAGGCACCGCCTCGAGGTAGCCCAGGATCGCCCCCGCGATGCGCCGGCGTTCGGCTTCGGGCAGGCGGTCGGACAGCGAAGGCATCGTCGAGTCGTCGCGCTCCGCCGCCGGGACCAGGAGAAGCCGCAGGAAGTCCGCCTCGGGATAGTCCTTGGCGATTTCCGCCAGATTGCCTTCGAATTTCTCGCCGCCGAAGCCGTTTACCTTGTGGCAGTTCAGGCAATGGGTTTTCACCAGTGCGGCGCCTTCCCGATACCGCGGCGGGAGGCCTTTCGGCAGCAGCGCCGCGTCGGACAGGGTGACGAGATTCACGTCCGTCACCTGATAGGGCCAGTTCCGCGCGCCTTCGGCGATCAAAGCGGGATTGGAGATATTGTCCCAGACCAGGTAATAGGGCGCGAGCGGCACGTCCTTCTCGTTCTGCCGGATATTGTTCACCGTGAAGGGGCCGCCGTCCTGCCGGGCGAAGACCAGATATGCCTTCTCCCTGA
Organism: Rhodospirillaceae bacterium Spongia-Bin9; assembly: GCA_900197615.1. Classification (GTDB taxonomy): domain Bacteria; phylum Pseudomonadota; class Alphaproteobacteria; order Bin65; family Bin65; genus Bin65. Next base: position 15,185 of record FZLR01000065.1, on the reverse strand, counting down.
AGAACCGGCGCACGGGGAGGCGCGAGACGAAGCCGTCCAGGGCACGGAACTCGACCGTCCCGGCCCGGTTTTGCCAGCCCCTGCCGAGGATGCGCTCGAAAACGTCGACGGCGGGATAACCGACATAACGGATCGCCACATGCCTGTCGCCGACGCTCAGATGCGGCTCGTAGACCGGCACCGCCCTCGCCGGCGCGCCCATCTGCTTCTGCAACGCCACGACAGGAGGCAATTCCGCCGCGTAGGCAGCGTGCACAGCGTAGGTCAACAGAACGGAAAGGCAGGCAATCCGCCAGGAAAGTGTCACTGCATTCCGCATAACCCGGCTCCATGGCAACCGCGCCGGGACCGTTCCGGCAGGTCTCCGCAGCAATATCCGATCGGGTTACCGGCGGCAAACCGCGGGTGCCGAAGCGCGATGGCCGGATTCCGAGCCGCCGGTCGTTTCTCGATCTCGCCCACGGCGTTTCCTCTATGTTTCGCGACACTGGCTACTATAAGAAAAACATATCGTATTAAGAAGAAGTCAGTATTAGATTTAATGAAATACGGACGTCATAGTTCCTGGGCCGTCTGAAAACCCTGCACTCGAGAGGCGTCTGTCTCATCGGAGGAGGGGCGAAAACGGGAACGAAACGGTCCCTATCGGCGGCCCCTGGAGGATGCGGCCCGGGCAAGCTGCTCCAGGCCAGGGAAACGGGGCACGAGTCGGGCCGGTCGAACCGGTCCCGACTCCACCGCGGGCCGGCATCCGAGCAGAGCGGACGCCGGCCCGTTACCCCGGCGCCGGATCGCAATCCGAGCCTGCAATTTCTCACTCCGCCCTTGCCCTCGGGCGCGGCGGAATGATAGGGCAATTGAGCTATCCGGCAGCGCGCCACCGCGCGCTACTCCTTTGCACGGACGCATTTTTCACGGGAGGTCAAAATGAAGAAACTGGTTCTCGCCGCGGCCGGGCTTGCCGTCGCGCTCGGCTCGACGTCCGCCTATGCGGCGCAATGCACGAACGAGGTCTGGAAGCGGGTGATGTCCCGCGGCAAGATCGTGGTCGGCGTCAAGGCCGACTACAAGCCCTGGGGCTTCCGCGATCCAAGCGGCAAGATCGTCGGCATGGAAGCCGACATGGCCAAGGATGTGGCCGACGCCATGGGCGTGAAGCTGGAGCTGGTCGCCGTGCAGTCGTCGAACCGCATGCAGTTCCTGCAGCAGGGCAAGATCGACATGATGATCGCCACGATGTCGGACCGCAAGGACCGGCGCAAGATCGTCGGCATCACCCAGCCCAATTACTACACCTCGGGCACCAACGTCATGTCGCCCAAGGCGCTGAAACTCAGCAAATGGACCGATCTGAAGGGCAAGCCCGTGTGCGGCAAGCAGGGCGCCTTCTACAACAAGATCGTGTCCAAGCGGTACGATGCCAAGATCGTCGCCTTCACCGGCAACGCCGAAGCCAAGCAGGCCCTGCGCGACCGCAAGTGTATCGCCTGGGTCTATGACGATTCGTCGATCATGTCCGACCTGTCGTCCGGCCAGTACAACGACTTCGAGATGCCGCTGAACAGCGAAGACGATAACCCCTGGGGCCTGGCCGTGCCGAAAGCCGAGTTGAACTGCGTCTTCGGCAACTTCATGTCCGGCATGACCTTTAACTGGCACCAGTCCGGCCGCCTGATTGCCCTGGAAAAGAAATGGGGCATCCAGGCGACCCAGTATCTGGTCGACAAGAACAAGCAGTACGGCGACTGGCTCGCGGGTAAGTAGCCCCGGCCGGCCATTCAGGCTGCTCAAGACGGAGGGCGTCCGGCCGGTATTCCGGTTTGGGCGCCTTTCCGCCTGAGAGCCTTTCTTGAGCGTGGCTGCCTGCCATGTGGGATTCGATCCAGAAATTCTTCCGCGATCTCGCCGAGCGGGATGCGGCGTGGAATTTCATCTACATTTACGACGACAAGGAGCTTGAGCGCGTCCTCGATGGCATGTGGGTGACGCTGGAGCTCGCGGTCGTCTGCGTCGTCTGCAGCGTCGTTATCGGCCTGGTCGGCGCCTGGCTGCAGGGCGCGCACTCACGCATCGTACGCAGCGTCGTCCAAGGCTACATCCAGTTTTTCCGCAATACGCCGCCGCTGGTCCAGCTGATGTTCTTCTATTTCGCGTTGGGCCAGTTCACGCCGACCTTTTCGCCCGACGGCTATCTCCAGCAGCCGATTATTTCCAACGTCGGCTGGGCGATCATATCGCTGTCTTTCTTCGCCGGCGCCTTCAATGTCGAGATTTTCCGCGCCGGCATCGAGGCGGTGCCGCAATCGACCCAGGAGGCCGCCGAATCCCTCGGGATGAGCCGCTTCCAGGCCTATGTCTATGTCGTGCTGCCGCTCGCCTTCCGGGTCAGCCTGCCGTCGCTCAATAACAATCTGGTCAATCTGGTCAAGACGACGACCCAGGCATTGGCGATCGCCGTGCCGGAGCTGCTCTACCAGCTCGTCAGCATCTACAACGATTATTCGACCGCGCAGAACGCCTGCATGGTGCTGATGTTCATCGTCTACATCACCCTCGTCGGTTTCCTGGTCTTGGGCATGAACCGCTGGGAGCGCCGGATGACGATACCGGGGTACGGCGGAGGCGGCGGATGAGCCGGCCGATGCAATTCTCGATGAGACGGCGGATCGTTCCGGGCATCGATGCGCCGGCGGCCGGCGGCTTCGCCGTACTCAAGCCGCTCAAGGCCCGCGCGTCGGGCGAGCCCGACGACCTGCTGTTCAGCCGCTGGCTGGCGCGCGCCGGGGCGTGGCTGCCGCTCGGCGGAATCGCCCTCCTCGCCGCCATCGTCATGGTCTGGCCGATGGCGGCCTCGGCGCAGGGCAAATTCACCTTCGCCGACGCCTTCGATGCGCTGATCCGCTGGCTGCCCTTTCTGGTCACGAGCGGCTTCCTGCTCAATGTGGCGATCTCGATCACCACCATGGCGATCGGCACCGTCCTCGGCGTGCTGCTCGGCCTCGGCCAGATCTCGACCAGCCGGCCCGTCCGCCGGATCTGCTGGTTCCTCACCCAGGCGTTCCGCAACTCGCCCTGGCTGGTCCTGCTGTTTATCGTGATGCTGACCTTCCCGTTCGAGATCGTGCTCGGCGACACCGTCATCAAGATTCCGGACTGGATGAAGGCGGTGTTCGGCCTGTCGTTGCCGATCATGGCGAACATCTCGGAAGTCGTGCGCGGCGCGGTGCTTTCGGTGCCGACCGGCCAGTGGGAGGCCGCCGAATCGCTGGCCTATTCGCGCCGGCAGATCCTGTGGCGCATCATCCTGCCGCAATGCTTCAAGCGCATGATCCCGCCGTGGATGAACTGGTACGCCATCCTGACCATGGCGACGCCGCTGGTCTCGCTGCTCGGCGTCGAGGAACTCATCACCCTGTCGCGCCAGGCGATGGAGTCGGAGAACAACCATCCCGAGCTGCTGATCCCCTTCTACGGCTTCGCCCTCGTCATCTTCTTCGCCTACTGCTACCCGATCGCCCGCCTGACCCTGTGGATGGAGCGCCGCTTCGCAGTCAAGCTCTAGCGGGCGAGCTGTAGGCCGCACCTGAGGACCCCGGCATGACCGACGCCGCCAACGGAAACTGGACGCCCGACCGACCGATCGTCTCGCTCAAGGATGTGCACAAGTCCTTCGGCGACCTGGAGGTGCTGAAGGGCATCTCCTTCGACGTGATGAAGGGCGAGGTGATCTGCATCATCGGACCGTCCGGCTCCGGCAAGTCCACCCTCATCCGCTGCGTCAACGCCCTGAACCCGATCGATTCCGGCTCGATCGCTGTGGAGGGGCAGGAGGTCAACGACCCAAAGCTCAACAAGCTGGAATTGCGCAAGAAGGTCGGCATGGTGTTCCAGCAATACAACCTGTTCCCGCACAAGACGGCGCTGGAGAATGTCATGATGGCGCCCGTCCTGGTGCTGAAGGAGGACAAGGGAAGCGTCGAAGCGCGGGCGAGGGCTCTGATCCGCAAGGTCCGCCTGGACGGCAAGGAGGACAGCTTCCCCGGAGAGCTTTCCGGCGGCCAGCAGCAGCGCGTCGCCATCGCCCGTTCGCTCGCCATGCAGCCGGACGTCATGCTGTTCGACGAGGTGACCGCGGCACTCGACCCGGAGACGGTCAAGGAGGTGCTGGTGACGATCAAGGACCTGGCCCAGGAAGGCATGACCTGCATGCTGGTGACCCACGAGATGGGCTTCGCCCGCGAGATCGCCGACCACATCTATTTCACCGACCGCGGCGTGATCGTCGAGCACGGCCCGCCCGCCACCTTCTTCGACGAGGCCAAGGACCCGCGCACGCAGGAGTTTCTGGGACAGATATTGTAAGGGCGGATGGGGGCGAGATAGGACGCGGAGCCACCTGACCGATGCCCGGCATCAACTTCGTGATTGCCGTCACCGACGGCGACTGGTTCGAAACGCTCCGTCAGCTGCCGGACTTGGACGAGATCAATTTCTGGTCGCCGTCAGCTCGAAATTTCGCTGCCCTTCAGCCAAGGGAGCTATTTCTTTTCAAGCTGCACTCGCCACGCAACTGGATTGTCGGCGGTGGTATATTTGCATTTGCAAATAACATGCCATGTTCGTTGGCCTGGGAATCGTTCCGGGAATCGAATGGCGCGCAGTCTGCGCAAGAGATGCGCATACGGATTGCACGCTATCGTAAGGCCGATCCGAATAACTTGAGCGACTTCGAAATCGGTTGCCGGATTTTGACCCAGCCCTTCTTTTTTCCTGAGCACGACTGGATTCCCGCACCATCGAGTTGGTCTCCGAACATTGTCTCGTTCAAAACCTACAGCACCGCCGATGCCGAAGGCCATGCGTTGTGGGACGCGGTCAACGAGCGTATGCACCGACCAGAATATTTTGGTATGGCCGACACGCAGGTGCGTTACGGCGAACCTTCGCTGATACAACCGCGCCTCGGCCAGGGCGCCTTCCGGGTCCTTGTGACCGACATCTACGACCGGCGTTGCGCCGTCACGCGAGAACGAACGCTACCGGCTCTCGAGGCTGCCCATATTCAGCCTTACAGCGAGGGCGGCGATCATGAACCGCGCAACGGGCTCTTGCTCCGCCGCGACATCCACAGCCTGTTCGATTCAGGATATGTGACCGTTACGCCAAGCCATCATTTCGAAGTCAGTAGCCGGATAAAGGAAGAGTTTGAGAACGGGCGCGATTACTATGCGTTGCATGGCCGTTCGATCGGCGTGCCGACGCTGATCGACCACCGGCCCGATCCTCGCGTGCTCAGTTGGCACAATGAGCACTGCTTCCGCGGTTGAACTTGGGTAAACCCGAGCTCCCAATTAGATGGCTGGCGGTTCGACCCGGAGCCGGTCCGCCCCTCACCCAAACTCGCTCATGGTGAACAGGGCGTCGAGCGGCAGGCCGATTTCGGCGAGGGCGGCGCGGGCGCCCTGCTCGCGGTCGACGACGGTCAGCACGCCGAGCACCTCGCACGGCGTCTCGCGGCGCACCGCCTCGATCGCATTGATGACCGAGCCGCCCTTCGTCGTTACGTCCTCGATCATGTAGACCGCCGCGTGGCCGGCGATATCGTGGCCCTCGATCAGCTCGCGGGTGCCGGTGTTCTTGGGCTCCTTGCGGACGTAGAACGCCGCAATCTCGCGCCCGCCGCCGCTCGCACTCATCGCGTAGCTCGCCTGGGCGATCGCACCGACGATCGGGCAGGCGCCGAGCACCAGGCCGCCGACCGCCGTCGCCCGGCTCTCGAGCACCTTCTCCAGCATCAGGCTGCCGACCAGCGCCAGCCCCTCGGGCAGCAGCAGGGTTTGCTTCATGTCGAAGAACAGCCCGCTTTCGCCGCCCGACGCCAGCCGGAACTGCCCGCGCAGCACGGACTTCTCGGCGATCATCGCGCGCAGGCGGGACAGGCGGGGATCCGAGGCGGGGGAAGGGACTTCAGAAACGGCGGTCATCGGGCGTCTCGCAGGGCGGGCGTTTCACCCTCAGTCCTTACAGGCGCGCCGGGTCGCCGATCAACCCGCCCGTGTCGAACGCAGGGGCAGCGCCTCGGTCTCCAGCGTCGACAGGTCGAGCCGCCGCGACGCATGGTCGATATCGAAGCCGACCACGCCGCCCAAAGCGTCGAGATCGACGTTGAGCCCGTCCGAAACCTCGCGCGTCTCCGCGCCGGGACCCGATTTCAACTCGATATAGAGGCTGTCGGTCTCCGGATAGTAATGCAACTTCATCGCTCGTCTTTCCTGAATCCCCGGTCGAAGAACGCGTTGTGGACCGTCTCGCCGTCGGCCAGCGTTACGACTCTGAGAATGCGCGGCGCTTGCTGGCCGGGCTGCACAACCTCGCCCCAGAAGCGAACGCGGCCGTCCGGCTGAGTCTCGCGATGGAGCGGTGTGGCCACAATCGCGGCACACCATACACGTTCGATATAGGGACGCTTGCGCCGGACCTGTTCTTCAAAATACCGCGTCGTCTTCATGCGGCATCAACTACGCCATCCCAATAGTATAGCAATGATTCCAGAAACTCGAATCCGGCTCGCCAAATTACCGGGTACCGGCTAAATTTCGACGGGCAATCCTGCTGTGAAGTGCTTTCACTCCCCCCGCTAAGCCGCTTCCAGCACCCGCTCAAGCTTCTCGACGGCGGCGTCCTCGTCGAGGCCGTCGATGGCGGCGACTTCGCGGGCGAGGCGCTCGAAGGCGGCCTGGTAGATCTGGCGCTCGGAATAGGACTGGTCCGGCTGGCCGGCGTTGCGGTGCAGGTCGCGGATCACTTCGGCGATCGAAACCGGGTCGCCGGAATTGATCTTCGCCTCGTATTCCTGCGCCCGGCGGCTCCACATGGTGCGCTTGACGCGGGATTTGCCCTTGAGCGTCTTGTACGCCGTGTTCATCACCGCGGTGTCGGCGAGCAGCCGCAGGCCGGAGGTATCCGCCTTGGCGACCGGGACCCGCAGGGTCATCTTCTCCTTGGGAAATTCAATAACGAACAAATGTAGTTGCTGGCCGACGATCTCCTGCTTCTCGGTGCCGGTAATCCGGCCGACGCCATGGGTCGGATACACAACATAGTCGCCCTTTTTGAATTTGGATTTGATCGCCATTCCGCTCCCCGCCTTCGTTGTTTCGACTGCACTGCCAGGCCGGCGACAAAAAAGCGCCGAGCATCGGAAAATTCCGCGGGCGGCGCCAGCCGGTACACCCTGTAGAGGCGCCCCGCCGCAAACCGCAGCCGAACGCTCCTCCGGATGCCTCTAAGCTACCACAAAAGAATGGAAAATTCCAGTTTCGCAGGTCGGGCCCAGTGGGGCAGATTGAAGCTGCCGGCCGCCGGCTGCGCTACCAACCCATGCGCCAGGCGCAATGCTGCCTGCGAAACCGGCCCGGCTGGGCAGCGTGGTTTCCAGGTGCGTCTGCCGACAATCGAGGTCGGACAGCCCGGACACCGACCTCCCCCGCCTCAGGGGCAAAATTCCCGGACCGCAGCGGCGGCAATGGGGGTGCAGAGAGCGCCCGGCGACGGCCTCAGTGCGGCAATGCGCATCGGGCCGCGCGCCGGCCAGAGGCGTCCGCCCGTCCGTAGAATTGAAGAATCGAGAGCTCTAAGCTCGACGAAATCCCGCGCAGTCTGTGCGTTACTGGGCGCCCGGCCGGTCGGTGAAATGGTCCTCGAACTTGTTGGGGACGTCCTTCCAGTCGTCGGCGTCGGCCGGCTGTTCGCCCTTGCGATTGATGTTGGGCCACTGCTCGGCGTAGGTGCGGTTGACCTCCACCCAGCGTTCCACGTCCGGTTCGGTGTCCGGCAGGATGGCTTCGATCGGGCATTCCGGCTCGCATACGCCGCAGTCGATGCACTCGTCCGGGTGGATGACCAGCATGGTCTCGCCTTCGTAGAAGCAGTCCACCGGACACACTTCCACGCAGTCCTGATATTTGCACTTGATGCAGGTTTCGGTGACGACATAGGTCATTCGAAATTTCTCCTCCCGGCATCCATCCGGAACTGTCGCATGACGATGCCAAGCGGCTTATCGTGGCGCCGCGCCGGTTTCAAGTCTCTTTCGTTACGGCGCGGCGGCAAAACCGGCATTCCCGCGTTTGCCGCAGCGGCGACGGCGGCCAGGCGCGCATGACGGCCCGGTTCGCGGACCGCCGCCGGTTCGCCCCGGCCGCGTCGCGCAACCGCGATCCGATCGCCGCGGTCGTGCTGGCGCGCCTGCGCCGGGGCGCGCGGGTGCTCGAGATCGGCAGCGGCACCGGCGAGCATGCGGTGCACATGGCGGCGCTGCGGCCGGATACGCATTGGCAGCCCTCCGATCCGGACCCGGCCAGCCGGGAGAGCATCGCCGCCTGGACGGCCCATGCCGGCCTCGCCAACGTCGCGCCGCCACTCGGCCTGGATGTCCGCCGCCTGCCCTGGCCGGTCGGGACGATCGGGGCGGCCGACCTCGTCCTGTGCTGCAATCTGATCCACATCGCGCCCTGGGACTGCACGGTCGCTCTGCTCGAAGGGGCCGGACAGGCTCTGGTCGCGGGTGGCGAATTCCTGCTCTACGGTCCTTTCGCGCGCAGCGGCGCCCACACCGCACCGAGCAACGCGGCGTTTGACGCCGCCCTGCGTCGCCAGAATCCGGCATGGGGCGTGCGCGACCTCGAAACGGTGGCCGCGCTGGCGGCGGACAACGGTCTGGAATTCGTCGAGGCGGTGCCGATGCCGGCCAATAATTTCTGCGCCATCTTCGCAATGCCCGGCGCGGGCGCCGCTGACTGACGCCGTCCGCGCCGGAATTGGCGGAAACGGCCAGGCGCCGGCGCCGTCGGACACCGGATTGCCACAATTTATCGCGGGATTGCCGCGTTTCGCCTCTAATCCCGCCACAGGCGGGCGTCAGTGTCCTGACAGTCGAACCGGCGCAATCCCCGGCGCCGTTCGGCGCACCGGAGCGACTTTCCCCGAACCGGACGGGACGGGGCGGACCCGGGGTCCAGCGGCACGGACCCTCGACCGCTCTCCCGCCGATCCTCCGGGACGGCCGCGGCGCCCCCCTCCCCAGGCGCCGCGGCCTTTTTGTTTGCGCCGGTGCATTGTCACCGGCCGGGAGCCTGCGCCGTGACAGGGCGGGATCGGGTTGCTACACCCGCGGCCGGCGGTCGGCGCGGGAACGGGCCGCCGTTTGCCGATCGCGGCAAGGACAGGACAACGGCGGTGCTCCATCGGCTTTATGGCTGGGCAATGGCGAAGGCGGCGCACCCGCACGCCTTCTGGTGGCTCGTCGCCTTCTCATTTGCCGAAGCGACCTTCTTTCCACTCCCTGCCGATGTCCTGCTGATCCCCATGGTCCTTGCCATGCGCGCCCGGGCCTGGCGGCTGGCGCTGGCCTGCACCGTGGCCTCGGTGGCGGGCGGCTGCTTCGGCTGGCTGATCGGCTATTTCGCCTTCGAGGAGCTCGGCCGGCCCCTGCTCGAACTCTACGGCGCAATGGACAAGATGGCGCTCGCCAGGGCGGAATACGACAAATTCGGCGAACTGTTCGTCGCCATCGGCGCGGTCACGCCCGTGCCCTACAAGGTCGTGACCATCGCCAGCGGCTTCTTCCAGATGGACCCGGCCAGTTTCGCGCTGGTCTCGCTGATCGGCCGCGGCGTGCGCTATTTCGCCGTCGCCGGCGCCGTCTACCTGTTCGGCCCGCTGATCGAGCGGTTCATCAACCGCAACGTGAAACTCGCCTTCGCGGTGTTCACCGTGCTGCTTCTCGGCGGCTTCGCGCTGGTCGCCTGGGTGCTGTAGGCGGGCGGCCGCCGGATTATTCCGCCGCGACGGCCGGCGCCTCTGCACGCGTCACCCGCGCCGCGCAGAATTTGAAGCCGGGGATCTTGCCCACGGGATCGAGCTGCGGCGTGGTCAGCAGGTTGGCCGGAGCGGCGGTGTAGCAGAAGGGGATGAACACGGTGCCGGCGGGCACGGCGGTATCCATGCGCGCCGCCAGGTCGATGGTGCCGCGCCTGGTCTCGACCCGCACCGGTTCGCCCGGCGCGATCCCAAGGCGCTGCAGGTCGGCCGGGCTGAGCGAGGCGACCGCCTCCGGCTCCAGCGCGTCCAGCACCGTCGCCCGGCTGGTCATGGCGCCGGTATGCCAGTGTTCGAGCTGCCGGCCCGTGGTCAGGATCATCGGATAGTCGTCGTCCGGCACCTCGGCGGGCGGCTGCGGCGCGGCGGGCACCAGCCTGGCGCGGCCGTTGGCGGTCGGGAAACCGTCGCCGAAGACGATCTCTTCGCCCGGCATGTCGGGCGCCGCGCTCGGATAGGTCACGGCGCTTTCGCGCTCCAGCCGCTCCCAGGAGATATTGTCGAGGGACGGCATGGTCTGCGCCATCTCGGCGTAGACATCGGCCGCGCCGCCATAGTTCCAGTCCAGCCCCATGCCGCGGGCGATCTCCTGGACGATCCAGAGGTCGTGCCGCGCCTCGCCGGGCAGGGCGAGCGCCTGCCGGCCCATCTGGACCTGCCGGTTGGTGTTGGTGACCGTGCCGGTCTTCTCCGGCCAGGCCGAGGCCGGCAGGACGACATCGGCGTGCCAGGCCGTCTCGGTCAGGAACAGGTCCTGCACGACCAGATGGTCGAGCTTCGCCAGCGCGGCGCGGGCGTGGGCGGTATCCGGATCGGACATCGCCGGGTTCTCGCCCATGATGTACATGCCGTCGATCTCGCCGGCGAGAATCGCGTTGACGATCTCCACGACGGTCAGGCCCCGCTTCGGGTCTATCGTGCCGCCCCACAGGTCCTGGATCGGCGCGCGCAGGTCGGCGTCCTCGACCGACTGGTAATCCGGCAGGAACATCGGAATCAGGCCGGCGTCGGACGCGCCCTGCACGTTGTTCTGCCCCCGCAGCGGATGTAGGCCGGTGCCCGGCCGGCCGACCTGGCCGGTGATCAGCGAGAGCGCGATCAGGCAGCGGGCGTTGTCGGTTCCGTGGACATGCTGCGAAATGCCCATGCCCCAGAAGAGGATCGCCCGCTCCGCCCGGGCGAACGTGCGGGCGACCGTGCGCAGCTCTTCGGCGTCGATACCGCAGACCGGCGCCATCTCCTCCGGCGTGAAGGGTCGGATGTGCTCGGCGAAAGCCTCGAAGCCCTCGACCTGGGCCTGGACATACTGCTCGTCGTAAAGCTTCTCCGTCACGATCGTGTTGAGCATTGCATTCAGCAGCGCGACATCCGTCCCGCCCTTGAACTGCAGCATGTGGCTGGCGTGGCGGCCGAGCGCCTGGCCGCGCGGATCGGCGACGATCAGGGTCGCGCCGCGCCGCGCCGCCTGTTTCAGATAGGTTGCGGCGACCGGATGGTTCTCTGTCGGGTTGGCGCCGATGACGAACACGACGTCGCTGTCCTTGCAGGCGGTGAACGGCGCCGTGACGGCGCCGGAGCCGATGCCTTCGAGCAACGCCGCGACCGACGAGGCATGGCAGAGCCGGGTGCAGTGGTCGACATTGTTGGTGCCGAAGCCGGCGCGCACCAGTTTCTGGAACAGATAGGCTTCCTCGTTGGAGCCCTTGGCCGAGCCGAATCCGGCAAGGGCGTTCGGCCCCTTTTCGTCGCGGATCCGGCGCAGGCCGCCGGCGGCGCGGGCCAGGGCCTCCTCCCAGCTCGCTTCGCGGAAGTATTCCAGCGGGTTGGCCGGGTCCATGACGATATCGGCCGATTTCGGCGCGTCGTCGCGCCGGATCAGCGGTACGGTCAGGCGTTGCGGACTGTGGGCATAGTCGAAGCCGAACCGGCCCTTCACGCACAAGCGCTGTTCGTTGGCCGGGCCGTCACGCCCGTCGACCGAGAGCAGCTTGCCGTCCTTCAGATTGTACGCGATCTGGCAGCCGACGCCGCAATAGGGGCAGACGCTTTCGACCCGCTCATCCGGAAATCCGGTGCGCACACCCGCATCGTCCAGCAGGTTGGCCGGCATCAGCGCGCCGGTCGGGCAGGCCTGCACGCACTCGCCGCAGGCGACGCAGGTGCTGCCGCCCATCGGATCGTCCATGTCGAACACGATCTTCGAGCCATGGCCGCGCAGGGCCATGCCGATGACGTCGTTCGCCTGAACCTCGCGGCAGGCCCGGACGCACAGGTTGCAATCGATGCAGGCGTCCAGATGCACCGCCATCGCCGGGTGGCTGACATCGGGCGCCGGGGTTTCGCGCGGCGGCAGGCGGCTTTGCTCCAGATCGACCCGGCCGGTCCAGTGCCAGAAATGGCTCTCGGGATCGTGCGCCTGCGCCTTTGCCGGCTGATCGGCCAGCAGCATCTCGAAGACCATCTTGCGCGAGGCTTTTGCCCGGTCGGAGGCGGTGTGGACCGCCATGCCTTCCGCCGGCTGCCGGATGCAGGAGGCGGCCAGCACCCGCTCGCCCTCGACCTCGACCATGCAGGCGCGGCAGTTGCCGTCGGCCCGGTAGCCCGGTTCGTCGGCATAGCAGAGATGCGGAATCTCCGTGCCCAGGCGGTCCGCGACCTGCCAGATCGTCTCGCCCGGCGCAGCCGTGACGGTCTTACCGTCCAGCGTGAATGTAATCGCTTCGCTCATGGCGCGATGCTTGTGCCCGTCTCTTCGCCGCTCCAGCGGCGGCGCAAGGGTAAACGCCGCGTGAAGCATGACTCTAGCACGGCTTCAAGGGGCAATCACGGGATCGGGACAAATGAAACGACACAGGCAAAAGACCGATCGAGACCGGTTCGATGTCCAGAAAGCCGAACGCGGTCTCACCGCCCCGAATACACGCCCTGGCGCTTCTCCAGCATGGCGTTGACCGCCTCCAGATGGTCCTCGCTGTGATGGCACATCGCCTGGTTGACCGCGGCGGCTTCGAGGAAGCTCGGCAGATCCATCTTGACCGCGGCGCGCAGCAGGCGCTTGGCCTGGCGGACCGTCTTCGGCGGTTTCGAGGCGATGACGTTCGCCAACGCCCGGGCTTCGTCCATCAGCGCTTCCGGCTCGACGACCTTCATGCACAGGCCTCGGCGATGGCCCTCCTCGGCCCCGATCGGGCGGCCGGTGAAGGACATTTCGGCCGCGACCTCCCACGGCACGCGCCGGGGCAGGAACCAGCTTCCGGCGTCGCCCGCGATCAGGCCGAGGCTCACGAACACCTCGCCGAACAGGGCGGTCGTCGAGGCGATCCGCATGTCGCACATGAAGGCGAGGTCGCAGCCCGCGCCCATCGCCGGGCCGTTGACCGCCGCGATCGTCGGAACGTCGAGCGCGTAGAGCGCCAGCGGGATCTGCTGGATGCCGTACATATAGCCTTCGGCGACATGCTGCGGCGGGCCGCCGAACATGCCGGCGCGGTCGCGCATCGCCTTGACGTCGCCGCCGGAGGAAAAGGCCGTGCCGGCGCCGGTCAGGACGGCGACCGAGATGTCCGTGTCGCGCTGCACCCGTCCGATCGCGCCCACCAGGGCGTCTATTGTCGCCGGGTCGGAGACCGGGTTGCGCCGGTCCGGATCGTTCAGGGTGATCGTGGCGACGCGGCCGGCCGTTTCATAGAGGACCAGATCTGTGGACATGGAACGTCTCGCAATTGAACGAATATCGGAACCGGGTCATCGAACAGCCGCCGGCGGCCGCGAGTGTCATCCGTGGTCGTGCATAGCCGTCCGGGGCGCGGGCGGATGCCGTCGCAGCGATGCGCAACCGCGCCTAGTTCTTCGCCATCGACTCGTAGAAATTGACCAGCTTTATGACTTGGCCGGCGTCCAGCCGCCCGAGCGGGCCGTCGCTGTAGCTGGACAGGACCACCTTGCCGGTCTCGCCGTTCACGACGAATTCCGAAGGCTGGATGATCTGGCGCCGATCCTCCCACCAGGAGCCCAGCGTATCTGCGATGTCGCGGGTCACGCCGTAGCCGAAAGGGAAACCCTTGCCGTCGGCGATTTTCTCTGCGTTGTCGATGTCGTCGACGCTCGCGGCGACCACGGACGCGTTGGCCGCGCGCAATTCGTCAATCTGTCTGCCGAAGCCATCCAACTGATGGCGGCAGTACGGTCACCAATGCCCCCGATAGAACAGGATGACCCGATATTTTCCGCTCAGGTCATCGGGTAGGCGCATCTCTCCGCCATCGACCAGATCGATCGACAGGTCCGGAAAGGTGGCGCCGATACCGAGTTTCTCACCCATGCCGACAATTGCTCTTTCTGAGGTTGAAAGTAGTGCGGTTGTGCCGGTATTCGGCCCGCAGGGCAAGGGGGCGCTTCGGCCCTTGCGACGCCGCGCCTCCGGCCCGGACCCCGCTAGGCCAGCAGCCCGAGCCGTTCCGCCGCCGCCAGCGCCAGCGTGGCGCCGATCAGCACGATCGCGCCGCCACCGGCCAGACCGGCCATCCGGTGTGCCAGGTTGCCGTATTTCGCCAGGCCGGGATTCGCGCCGGCGGCCCGGGCGGCGCCGCGCCGGGCATAGATCGCCGCCAGGCCGATCGCCGAGACCGTGATCGCCACGCCCAGCGCCATCACCAGCGAGCCGAGAACGCCAATGACGAAGATGCCGTTGGCCAGCGTAAACAGCAGCACGATCACCGCCCCTGTACAAGGCCGCAAGCCGGCGGCGACGGCCGCCGGCACCATGGCCCCGAGACCCGGATCCGCCGGTGCGGAATGGCCGTGCTCACGATCGTGCGCCTCGTCCGGCCCGTGCCCGTGCCCGTGGGAACAGCCGCGACCGACGACGCCGCCCCAGATCATCCACAGGCCGAGCAGCACGATCAGCCCGTAGCTGGCCAGTTCCACCCAGGTCGCGTTGCCGATCAGCTCCAGCGTGCCGACGTCCAGCACCAGCGCGAACACGCCGACCAGGCCGATCGCCACCAGCGCCTGGGTCAGGGCGATCAGGCCGCTCATGACCACGCCGTCCCGGGGCGACGCCCGGTTGGCGAGAAAATAGCTGGCGACGACGAACTTGCCGTGGCCCGGCCCGGCGGCGTGGAGCAGCCCGTAAAGGAACGAAATCAGCAGGATCGCCAGTACCGGCGCGATGGCTCCGCCGGTCTTGTAGGCATCGACCTGACGGGCGAGATCGTCGTTCAGCCGCCGCTGCCAGCGCCCGACGGCGAGGATGAAGCGCTGCACGGCGGCAGGAGGGCGGAACAGCGGCGGCGGGGGCTTTGCCG
>FZLR01000125.1 GCA_900197615.1 Rhodospirillaceae bacterium Spongia-Bin9 | reverse complement strand
GCGCCGACCCGCTCGGTGACGCGGTCGCCCGCGCGTCGCCGCGCCGATGTTCAGGCCGTTCCGCCTGCGTCCTGGGCGGGCGCGTCGGCTTTGCCCTTGGCGAGCGTAATCCTGACCGCATCCCAGAGCGAGGGCAGCAGTATCAACGATACCGGCACCGCGGTAACGACGATAAAGCTCTGCAACTTGCCGACACCGCCCGACCCGGTCGCAACCAGAATTATGGCCATCGCGCCCATCGCCAGGGCCCAGAACACGCGCACCGGAATCGCCGGCCGGTCCTCCTTCGACATGGCGACGGAGATCACATAGGTCATCGAGTCGCCGGTCGTCGCCACGAAGATGGTGGTCAGAACCAGGAACAGGAGGGAGACGATAAAGCCGAGCGGAAGGTTCTGCGTTATCGCCAGGAGCGCCGCCGGCAGGTTGAAGCCCTTGAAGGCCGCGGCAACCGAGGCGGGCGTCTCCAGTTCGAAGGCGATGCCGGTCCCGCCGATGATCGTAAACCAGAAATTCGTCGCGATCGGCGCGATGATCGAAAGCATGATGACGATCGCGCGAATCGAGCGCCCGCGGCTGATCCGGGCGATGAACATCGCCATCAACGGGCCGTATCCCAGGAACCAGCCCCAGAAGAACACGGTCCACCAACCGAGCCAGCCAGGATCGCCGAACCATCCGGATTCGCCGCGATAGAGCGCGAGATCGAAGAAGTTGGCGAAATAGACGCCCATGCCGTCGAGGAAGCCCGTGAAGATGAACAACGTCGGGCCCAGCACCAGGATGTAGATCAGAAGCGCGAAACCCAGCACGATGTTGATCCGGCTCAGGATCTGGATGCCCCTGTTGATGCCGGTGATGGCCGAAATCGTGTAAATCGCGACCAGGCCTGCGATCATCAGGGCTTGGGTGACGAAGCCGTCGGGGATGCCGAACAGCGTGTCGAGCCCGTAGGAAACCTGCAATCCGAGGAAGCCGATCGGGCCGACCGTGCCGGCCACCACCGCGATGATGCAGCTGGCATCGGCGATCAGGCCGATCGGGCCCTTGATGGCCCTGTCGCCGAACACCGGGTAGAGCAGCGTGCGCGGAGCCAGCGGGAGGCCCTTCTCGTAGTGGTAGTGCATGAGCATCACGGCCGTGAGCGATCCGAGGATCGCCCAGGCGAGGAAACCCCAGTGCAGATAGGCCTGCGCCAACGCCGGCCCCGCAGCCTCGGCCGCCAGCCCCTTGAGGCCGAACAGCGGCGGCGGCGAGATGAAATGCGCCATCGGCTCGCCGGCGGCCCAGAACACGCCACCGCCGGCCAGCAGGGTGCACATGATCATCGAGCCCCACTGGAAATTGGTGAACTCGGGCGCCTCCATGCCGCCCATCTTCGCCTTGCCGCCGGGCAGGACGCAGATCGCAAGCCCGATAAAGAAAGTCGCCATCAGAAGGATTTGCCAGTAGAGGCCGAACCACTTCGCCGACCAAGCGAAGCCGACATCGACCCAGCCGGACAGCGTGCTCAGGTCGACAACCGCTGTCACGCAAAACAGCGCGATAAAGCCGCCCGTTATCAGGAACAGGGGCTTGTTGACGTGGTCGAAGCCGAACCGGCTTGCCATCGTGCCGTTCGTCATGTCGTTCCCTCCGGTGTTATCGCTCGGCGGATTCGGTTCATTCACCGTCCACGCGGCCCGGTCGCATTTGCAGGAAGCTCTTATCCGACCGGTCGGCGTATTGCAGGCGGTCGATCCGGTGGGAACGGTCCATGGCGCTCACGCCGACGGGCCGGCAGCGATATGGCCTGTCTCCGCCACGCCCGCACCCGCGATCGACTCGCTGGCGAACCGGTTCGGATTCGGATCGGTCAAGTCGCTTCGGTGAAGCCACACCACGCCTCCGGCCCACCCACGCCGATCGAGTAGGATAATGGGCACATCGAGTTGAATCAGTCACTTTGAAATTTACGAAGAAAATTTCAATAATGCTGAAATACCTGACGAACATCGAAGCGCCGCTTGTAAGTCCGGCGGTGTCTCGTCGCCCTCGCAAGCGCAGTCCATCGCCAGCGCCGGGCCGGCACGGCCTGACGGGGCGGGCCTTCCGCCGTCCTGTGCAGCGCGGGATTGCACATCCGCCACCGGTTCCGCATATTCCCCGGATCGAATGCTGCCGTTTGAGGCCCCGAATGCGTGTTCTTCCCCTGACGATCGTTGCGCCGCTGTCCGCCTCGTTGCTCGGCGCCTGCGCCTCCACCGGCGGCGTTTTTTCCTCCGCAGAGGTGGCGCAGTGCGAAAAGGCCCTTGCGGTGCTGATCCGGACCGGTCCCAACAAGGCGAAATTCTCTTTGGACGACTCAGCCGAGGCAAAGCGGACGATCGACGGCCAGCGGGTCACGGGTGTGACGGTGACCTATATCCAGAACAACACCCGGAAGCTGGCAAGCTGCTACTACAAGCCCGGGACGAAAGCCGCGGTCAGTTACGTTTTCGAAGGCGAACGCCTGTCCGAGGCCGGTACCGCGGCGGTCAACCGCCAGCTCTGAGGGCCCGACTGCGCCAGCGGCTCAGACCACGCCCTTGCGCCGCAGGTCGGCGACCGCCGCTTCGTCCAGTTCGAGCAGTTCGCCCAACAACTCGTCCGTGTGTTCGCCGACGGTCGGGGCCGGGCGGGTGTATTCCGGCGGCGTCTTCGACATTTTGAGCGGGCTGGCGATGTAGGGCTCGGGCTTGCCGGTCGCGCTGTGCGGAATCTCCACGACCATCTCGCGGGACCGGACCTGCGGATCCTCGAAGGTTTCGCCGATGCTGTTAACCGGCGCGACCGGCACGCCGAGCGGCGGCAGGCCTTCCAGCCAGTGGCTGCGCGAATGCTCGCGGGTCAGCGCCGAAACCGCCTCGACGCAGGGAGCCCGGTTGCGCACCCGGAGCGCGTTGGTCGTAAATCGCGGGTCTTCGGCCAGGTCCGGCGCGCCGGCGAACTGCGCGAAGGCGACGAACTGCCGGTCGGTTCCGACGGCGAGGATGAAACTGCCGTCCGACGCCGGAAAGGCCTGGTAGGGCACGATCGAGACGTGGGCCGAGCCCCAGGCCCTGGGCGACTCGCCGGTGTGCAGATAGTTCATGCCCTCGTTGACCAGCCAGGCGACCTGCGAATCGAGCAGGGCCATATCCAGATGCTGGCCTTCGCCGGTGCGCTCGCGGTGGCGCAGCGCGGCCAGGATGCCGACGTTGCAATACAGGCCGCACATCAGGTCGGCGACGCCGACGCCGACCTTGCACGGCTCCTGGGTTTCCGGCCCGGTGATCGACATGATGCCGCCGGTCGCCTGGATGACCAGGTCGATGCCGCTGCGCGGGGCGTAGGGGCCGGTATGGCCGAAGCCGGTGAGCGAGCAGTAGATCAGGCCGGGAAACTCGTCCTTCAGGTCGTCGTAGGCGAGGCCGTATTTCGCCAGCGCGCCGGTCTTGTAATTCTCGAACAGGATATCGCATTGCGCGATCATGCGCCGGGCCAGACTCTGGCCTTCCGGCGTCGCGAGGTTGAGCGTGACCGAGCGCTTGTTGCGGTTGGCCGCGTTGAAATAGATGCTGTCGTTGAGCAGTTCTTCGCCGTCGGCGTCCCTCAGGAAGGGCGGGCCCCAGCCGCGCACATCGTCGCCGGTGCCCGGCCGCTCGACCTTGATGACGTCGGCGCCGAGATCGGCGAGCACCTGGGTCGCGGTCGGCCCGGCGAGAATGCGGGTAAGGTCGAAGACGCGAAGGCCTTCCAGCGGACCGGGCATGGATATCCCTCGTTCGGATGATGCGGATGGGGAAGAGCGGGCGGCACGGCGCTTATAGGCAAGCGCCGGAAGCGGTGCAACGGCGGGGCGGAAACGGGGGATCGCGCCAATGGTTGAGAAAGGGCCGGCCGGAGCGAACCCGGCCGATTGGTCCGGCTTGCCGAGCCCGGGCCTCTCCGTCGCCGGGATCGACGGTTGCAGGGCGGGCTGGGTCATGGTCCGGCGCGACGCGACGGGCCGCTTCGAGCCGCCGCTCGTCGTCGCGTCGCTGGACGACCTGCCGGCCACGGACATGGTCGTCATCGACATCCCGATCGGCCTGCCGGAAAGCGGGCGGCGGGCGTGCGACCTCGAAGCGCGCGCAATGCTCGGCAAGCGGCGCAGCAGTGTGTTCACCGGCGTGCGGCGGCCTCTGCTCGCGATTGCGACCTATGAGGAAGCCAACGTCTGGGGCAAGCGCGACGGCGAAGGGCTGACCCGCCAGTTGTGGAACATCCTGCCCAAAATCCGCGAAGTCGACGACTGGATTACGCCGGCGCGCAACCGGACCTTCCGCGAAGGTCATCCGGAACTGTCCTTCACCGCCGTCGCCGGCCGGCCGATGGCGCACTACAAGAAAACGGGGGAGGGCGAGGCCGAACGGCTGGACGCTTTGGCTGGCTTCATCGATCGCGCCACGGTCCTCGAATGGCTGGACGGCGCGCGCGGCTCCGGCGCGGCGCGGGACGATATCTTCGACGCTCTGGCCCTGTGCCGCTCGGCCGCGCGCGTCGTGCTAGGCTGTCACGGCCAGCTGCCAGCCGATCCGCCCAGAGACGCCCGCGGCCTGCCGATGGAAATGGTGTTCTGATTTTTCCGGCGGCGGGGAACGGCGTTCTTGCCATCCGGGAACGCTGCCAGCACAATCCGGCTTCGGACTATCAAGGGAGGCTTCCGCCATGAAACGCCGCGATATCCTCAAAGCCGGAGCCGTGGGCGCCGGCGTCTATGCGCTCGCGTCTACCGGGGCCCGGGCCGCCGGCAAGGCGAAGCCGGCCTTCGTGCTGGTGCACGGCTCCTGGCACGGCGCCTGGACCTGGAACGAGATGACGATCCGGCTCGCCAAGGCCGGTCACGCCGCCTTCGCCGTGGATTTGCCCGGCGCCGGCTCCCGCACCCGGTTTCCGGCCTCGTTCCTGAAGCGCCCGCTCGACAAGAAGGCCTTCGCTACCGAAGTCTCGCCGGTCGCTAAGATTACCCAGGCGCAGCGCACCGCCCATGTCGTCGACGTGGTGAAGAGCGCGGCCGGCGTCGGCGACGGCAAGGTGGTGCTGGTCGGCCATTCCTGGGGCGGCAATACGATCTCGGCCGTCGCCGAGGCGATCCCCGATCTGATCCATTCCGTCGTCTATCTTACCGCCTTCATGCTGCGCGGCGGCATTTCGCCGGGCGAGATGCTCGGCGATCCCAGCTTCAAGGCCGGCAAGGTGCTGCCGCTGGTGATGGGCGACGCGGCGAAGATCGGCGCGTTGCGGATCGATCCCAGGTCGTCCGATCCCGCTTATGTCGCCGCGGCGAAGGAAGCGTTCTACGCCGACGTGACCGATGGCCATTTCGCGGCGATCGCCAATCTGCTTCATTGCGACGAGGTTGCCCAGACGATCGGCGTCAAATCGCCGGTCACGCCGGCGAAATTCGGCAAAGTCGCGCGCCATTACGTCCATTTGGCCGAGGACCGGGCGATCCCGGCGGCGGCGCAGGACAGGATGGTCGAATTGGTCGACGGGTCCGGTATCGGCGGCAAGACCGTCGTGCACCGGATGGGCGGCAGCCATTCGCCCTTCTACGCCCAGCCGGACGCCCTGCTGGAGGTGTTCCGGAAGACGGCAGCCTGACCGCGCTCCATCCGAACGGGCCGCGGGTGGCCGAAACCCGGCCGCCCGCGGGCTTCCGGCCAAAGCGGGGACATCCGCCATGCTGACCCTATACGGCTACTACCGCTCCTCCGCCGCCTACCGGATGCGGATCGCGCTCAATCTCAAGGGTCTCGATTACCGCAAGGTCTCGATTCACCTGCGCGACGGCGCCCAGTTCGCCGAAGACTACGGCCGCCTCAATCCGCAGCATCAGGTGCCGACCCTGGAGACGGACGGCGGCGATCTGCTGGTCCAGTCGCCGGCGATCTTCGAGTGGCTGGAAGAGACGTATCCCGAGCCGCCGCTGCTGCCGGCCGATCCGCTCGGCCGCCAGCGGGTGCGCGCCATGGCGGCGGTACCGGGTTGCGATATCCACCCGATCGGTAACCTGCGGGTGCTGCAATATCTTCAGAAAAAACTGGGACAGGACGAGGCGGCGGTCGCAGCCTGGGCGAGACACTGGATCGAGCTCGGTTTTGCCGGCCTCGAGAGCATGCTGGCCGGGCATCCCGCGACCGGCACCTACTGCCACGGCGAGACGCCGACGATGGCGGACGTCTTTCTGGTGCCGCAGCTGTTCAACGCCGCGCGGTTCGAGGCGGATATGGACCGGTTCCCGACGATCCGGCGCATCGGCGAGGCTTGCAACGCGCTGGACGCCTTTGTGCAGGCTGCGCCGGGCAATCAGGAAGACGCTGAATAGCGCGGCTTTGCCTCGTCGCGGGAACGTGGTTAAACGGGCCGGACAATCGGCATCCGCCATCCGTCACAGCAACCGCTCTCCGAAAATACGGAGCGCGCAGGCCCGAACCGTATGTCCATCCCCGCCGTCCCGTCTTCCGCATCCATCCCCGAGGCGCTGACCTTCGACGATGTTCTGCTGCAGCCCGGCCGCTCGGCCGTCCTGCCGGCAGAGACCGAAACCGGGACCCGGCTCACCCGGTCGATCCGCCTGGGCATTCCGCTCGTCTCGGCAGCCATGGACACGGTGACCGAGCACAAGCTCGCCATCGCCATGGCCCAGGCCGGCGGCATCGGTGTCCTGCACAAGAATATGGAGCCGGCGGACCAGGCCGGCGAAGTCCGCAAGGTCAAGAAGTACGAATCGGGCATGGTGGTGAACCCGGTCACAGTCACGCCGGACAAGACCCTGGCCGACGTGCTGCACCTGATGAACCATCATCGGATTTCCGGCGTCCCGGTGGTCCAGCGCGGCAACGGCCGGCTGGCCGGGATCATCACCCACCGCGACGTCCGGTTCGCCGACAATCCGCAACAGCCGGTGCGCGAACTGATGACCAGCGAGGACCTGGTTACCGTCGCCGAATCGGTCGACCGGGCCGAAGCCAAGCGCCTGCTGCACAAGCACCGGATCGAGAAACTGCTGGTGGTGGACGAGGACGGCATCTGCACCGGCCTGATCACGGTCAAGGATATCGACAAGGCCGAGCGCCATCCCGACGCCTGCAAGGACGAGCAGGGCCGCCTGCGGGTTGCGGCGGCGACCGGAGTCGGCGCGGCCGGGCTGGAACGGGCCGAGGCCCTTCTCGACGCCGGCGTGGACGTGCTGGTCGTCGATACCGCGCACGGCCATTCCGAAGGCGTGCTGGCGGCGGTCGAGGGCGTGCGCCGGCTGAGCAACGTCACCCAGGTGATTGCCGGCAACGTCGCGACGAGGGACGGGGCCAAAGCGCTGATCGATGCCGGCGCCGACGCCGTGAAAGTCGGTATCGGCCCGGGATCGATCTGTACGACCCGGATGGTGGCTGGCGTCGGCGTGCCCCAACTGACGGCAATCATGGAATGCGTCGAAGCGTGCGCGGCGGCAGATGTGCCGGCGATCGCCGACGGCGGCATCAAATATTCCGGCGATCTGGCCAAGGCGATTGCGGCCGGCGCCGCGGTCGCCATGATCGGCTCGCTGCTCGCCGGCACCGACGAGGCGCCGGGAGAAGTCTTCCTCTACCAGGGCCGGTCCTACAAAAGCTATCGCGGCATGGGCTCGGTCGCCGCCATGGCGCGCGGTTCGGCCGACCGCTATTTCCAGCAGGAGGTGGCGGAATCCCTGAAACTGGTGCCCGAAGGCATCGAAGGTCAGGTGCCCTACAAGGGGCCGCTCGGGCCGGTGCTGCACCAGCTCGTCGGCGGCCTCAAGGCGGCGATGGGCTACACCGGCAGCCGCACCGTCGCCGACCTGCAAAAAAACGCCCGGTTCCTGCGGATCACCGGCGCCGGGTTGCGCGAGAGCCATGTTCACGATGTCACGATCACCCGCGAAGCGCCGAACTATCGCGGACTCTAGGCGCATGGCATGACCCCCGGCGGCCGGGTCCAGGCGGCAATAGAGATACTGGACGCCATTCTGGCGCCGCCGCCCGGTCGGGAGCAGACGCCGGCCGATGCGGTCGTCGCAGGCTACACCCGGAAACGCCGCTATATCGGCTCGAAAGACCGTCGGGCCGTGACGGGTCTGGTCTGGCAGGCGCTGCGCTACCGGGGCCGGGCGCTGTGGGCGGCGGGACGCGAGAGTATGTCCGGCCGGGAACTCGCCATCGCGGCGCTGGTCGGGGCGTCGGGCCGGTCCGATACGGACATGGCAGGCGCCTTCGACGGTTCCGGCTACGCACCCGCCAGCCTGACCGAAACGGAACGGGAGCTTGCCGATGCGGTCCGCGAAGCCGCTGAGCCGCCGCCCTGGGCCGCCGCCAACATGCCCGCCTGGCTGGCCGCGGAGACCGAAGCGGCGTTTGGCGGGGCCGGGTCCGCCGGCTGGCGGGCGCTGGCCGAGGAAGCGCCGGCAACCTTGCGGGTCAACAGCCTGAAGGCGAGCCGCGATACCTGTCTCGCCGCGCTGGCGGAGGCCGGCATCGATGCCGTCGCGACGGTGCTCGGCCCGCTCGGGATTGCGCTGCGGAGTCGGGCCAACCTCTCGCAACTGCCGGCAGTCCGGGAAGGCTGGTTGGAGAGCCAGGACGAGGGCTCGCAGATCGCTGCGGCGCTGGTGGCGGCCGGGCCGGGCATGCGGGTGCTCGATTACTGCGCCGGGGGCGGCGGCAAGTCCCTCGCGCTTGCTGCGGCCATGGCGAACGAAGGAGAAATCGTCGCGACCGACACCGATGCTGGCCGTCTTGCGCCGCTTAAGCGCCGCGCGCAGCGGGCCGGGGCGACGATCGTCGAGAGCCGGATCATCGAGCCGGGCGACGCCGTTGAGGCGGCGGCCTTCGACCGGGTGCTCGTCGATGCGCCGTGCAGCGGCAGCGGGTCCTGGCGCCGCCAGCCGGAGGCGCCCTGGCGGCTCGCCCCGGCGCGCTATGCAGCCTTGCAGGCGGCACAGTCGGAGATACTGGCGGCAGCCTCCGCCGCGGTCGTGCCGGGCGGCCGGCTGGTCTATGTCACCTGTTCGATCTTTCCGGCCGAAAACGACGCGATCGTAAAGCGTTTCTTGCAGGACAATGCGGGCTTCCGGCCGGTCGGGTCCGGCGCGGTCTGGCCAGCGGTTCTCGATACGGACCCGCCGCCGGGCGTTATCGACGGCGACTTCGTGCGCCTCCTGCCCCACATCGCCTCGACCGACGGCTTCTTCGTCGCGATCGTGGAGCGCGCGGGGCCGTGAGCCGGAATGGCGGGATCCGGATCGAACGGGCCCGGCCGGCCGATGCCGGACCGCTCGCCCGGGTTTATGTCGAGACGTGGCGGGCCGCCTATGCCGGCATGGTGCCGGACCGGGTTCTCGTGACCATGAAGACAGACGTTCACAAGGCGCGATTTGCCGGCTGGATCGGCCGTCAAACGGACAGACAGTTCATTCTTGTGGCGCGGGCGGCCGACACCGGCGTCATCGGCCTGTGCAGCGCCGGGCAAGCCCGCGGCGGGCCGAAAACGGATGGCGAAATCTATCTGCTCTATGTCGATCAGGACTGGCAGAACAGGGGCATCGGCCGGTCGCTGCTGAGCGCGGCGCTGCGCGGCCTGCGGGCGGGCGGCTTCCGCAAGGCCATCCTCTGGGTTCTCGCCGACAATCCGTCGCGCTTCTTCTACGAGGCGACGGGCGGCGTGCACGCTGCGGAAAGGACGGAACGGCTCTGGGACGCGGACCTGCGGGAGATCAGCTATGTCTGGTCCGATTTGCAGACGGTCTGAGGCCGGGCCGAATTCTCCCGTAGCGCGGCGAAACCGCCTGCTGATATAAGCCGGTCCAGTCGTCACCTCGTCCGGGATCGCCCGCATCGTCATGTCAGATCGCGTCCTGATCCTCGATTTCGGCTCGCAGGTGACGCAGCTGATCGCCCGGCGGGTCCGGGAATCCGGCGTCTATTCTGAAATCCGCCCGTTCGATGTCGGCGAAGACCCAATCCGGCAGTTCGGCGCGAAGGCCATTATCCTGTCGGGCGGTCCGGCCTCGGTGGCGGCGCAAGGCACGCCCGCCGCGCCGCCGCTCGTCTTCAATCTCGGCGTGCCTGTGCTCGGCATCTGTTATGGCGAGCAGACCATGGTCGATATCCTGGGCGGCGCGGTCGAATCCTCGAACCATCGCGAGTTCGGCCGGGCCACGCTCACGGTCGAGGCGGATTGCCGGCTATTCGACGATGTGTGGCGGCCGGGCGAAACCCACCGGGTCTGGATGAGCCATGGCGACCGTGTGAACTCCCTGCCGGAAGGGTTCCGGGTCGTCGGCACCAGCGAGGGCGCGCCCTTCGCCGCAATTGCCGACGACGACCGGCGCTTCTACGGCGTCCAGTTCCATCCGGAAGTCGTGCACACGCCTTCGGGCGC
>FZLR01000066.1 GCA_900197615.1 Rhodospirillaceae bacterium Spongia-Bin9 | reverse complement strand
GATTGCGACAGCGGCATTCGTGCCATCCGCTACGCCGGCAGCAGGAGATTTGCCGCATGCCGCCTTCCGGCGTTGCGCTCCGGCCGGCGGCATCCTAGGTCTTGGGCCTTCAACTCCTCACGCGGATTTGCGGCAGCCGGGTATTCCGGTCCTGTCGTTCCGGTGTCCGGGCAGGGGCGCAGAAAGCGCCAATACCCGGATAGACGTCCGCGGCGGTCGAACCGGTAAAGGAAAATGCCATGGCGATGCCGAGCTTCACCATGCGCCAGCTGCTTGAGGCTGGCGTCCATTTCGGACACAACACGCGCCGCTGGAACCCAAAGATGTCGCCGTACATCTTCGGCGCGCGCAACAATGTCCATATCATCGACCTGCAGCAGACCGTTCCCATGCTGCAGCGCGCCATGAACGCGGTGCGCGACGTTGCAGCGGCCGGCGGCCGGGTTCTGTTCGTCGGCACCAAGCGCCAGGCGTCGCGCATGATCGCGCAGTCGGCCGAGCGCTGCGGCCAGTTCTACGTCGACCACCGCTGGCTGGGCGGCATGCTGACCAACTGGTCGACGATCCAGCGCTCGATTGCGCGCCTGAAAACGCTCGATGCGCAGCTCGGCAACGAGGAAGAAACCCAGGGCCTGACCAAAAAGGAACTGCTGCAGCTCACCCGCGAGCGCGACAAGCTGGAAAAGGCGCTGGGCGGCATCAAGGAGATGTCCGCATTGCCGGACATCGTCGTCGTCATCGACACCAACAAGGAGGCGATCGCGGTCGCCGAGGCGAACAAGCTGAAGATTCCGGTGATTGCCGTGATCGACAGCAACAGCGATCCCAAGGGGATCGATTACCCGGTGCCGGGCAACGACGATTCGCTGCGCGCCATCGAGATCTATCTGGAATTGTTCTGGGGCGCGGTGCTGGACGGTCTGGCGCAGGAAGTGGCGCTGTCCGGCGGCGATCTGGGCGAGGCCGAGGCGCCGATTGCAGAGGAACTTCCGGAAGCCGCTGCGGACGGGGCGGCCGGAGCGGCAGAAGCGGCTGTAGAGCCGGCCGCATCGGACGAGACGCCGGCTGCTGGCGAAGATCCGGCGCCGGAAGCGGCCTCCGAAACGCCTCCGGAAGCACCTGCTGAAGCAACTCCCGAAGCAACTCCCGAAGCGGCCGGGCAGGAAGCTGCGTCCGGCTGACCGGCCTGGCGCGGGCGGGCGAACGGTACGCGCTGTCGGGCACTGCACGGCGGGCGACCGGCAAACGATAGCCAGTAAACAAGAGGGCGAAATGGCTCAAATCAGTGCGTCCATGGTGAAGGAACTGCGCGGCCGCACGGGCGCCGGCATGTTGGACTGTAAAAAGGCGCTGGTCGAAGCCGGCGGCGACATCGAGGTGGCCGGCGAATGGCTGCGCAAGAAGGGCCTCGCGGCGGCGGCCAAGAAATCCGGCCGTGTTACCGCGGAAGGGCTGGTCGGGCTGCGTACCGACGGCGCGCGCGGCGCTCTGGTCGAGGTCAATGCCGAGACCGATTTCGTGGCGCGCAACGAAGGGTTTCAGGCCTTTGTCGGCGCGGCGTCCGATGTCGCGCTGGAAGTCGGCGGCGATCTGGCGGCGCTGAAATCGGCGGACTATCCGGGCGGCGCGCGCACGGTCGAAGGCGAACTCACCAACCTGATCGCGACGATCGGCGAGAACATGACGCTGCGCCGCTCGGTCGGCCTGAGCGTCGATCGGGGTGTCGTTGGCTCCTATATGCACAATTCAGCGGCGCCGGGCCTCGGCAAGATCGGCGTGCTCGTTAGCGTGAAATCCGACGCTGACCCCGGTGCGCTACAGCAGCTCGGCAAGCAGGTCGCCATGCACATCGCGGCAAGCAGCCCGCGGGCGGTGACCGCCGAAGATCTGGATGCCGAGACGGTCGAGAAGGAGCGTGAAATTCTGCGCGAACAGGCGGCGACCAGCGGCAAGCCGCCGGAAATCGTCGAGAAGATGATCGAGGGACGGCTGCGCAAGTTTTTCGAGGAAGTCGTGCTGATGAACCAGATCTGGGCGATCGACGGCGAATCGAAGGTGTCGAAGGTCATCGACGCCGCTGCGAAAGAGTTGGGAACGCCGGTTGAGATTGCCGGATTCGCTTGCTATCGGCTCGGTGAAGGCGTCGAGCGCAGGGAAGACGATTTCGCGTCCGAAGTTGCGCAACTTGCCGGCTGATCCCGCAGGGAAGCCGGCGCAGGACATCGAAACCGGGAGCCAGCGGCCTATGAAGGGCGAACCGGCATACAGGCGCGTCCTTCTCAAGTTGTCCGGCGAGGCCTTGATGGGCGGGCGGAATTTCGGGCTGGACCCGGAAACGCTGGAACGCATAGCGACGGAAGTGAAATCGATCCACGATATCGGGATCGAAGTCTGCCTCGTGGTCGGCGGCGGCAATATTTTTCGGGGCATCCAGTCGGCCGCCCACGCCATCGATCGGGCGACCGGCGACTATATGGGTATGCTGGCGACAATCATGAACTCGCTGGCGATCCAGGGCGCGCTGGAGCAGCTGGGCGTGAATACGAGGGTCCAGTCGGCAATCCCGATGTCGACCGTCTCCGAACCCTACATCCGTCGCCGCGCCGTCCGGCATCTCGAGAAGGGCCGGGTAGTGATCTTCGCCGCCGGAACCGGCAATCCCTTCTTCACCACGGATACCGCCGCTGCCCTGCGCGCTTCGGAAATGAACTGCGACGCGCTGCTCAAAGGGACGAAGGTGGACGGAGTCTACAGCGACGATCCGGCCGGCAATCCGTCGGCGGAGAGGTACGAGACCTTGACCTTCACCGAAGCGTTGAGCCGGAACCTGAAGGTCATGGACGCGACCGCCATAGCGCTGGCCAGGGAAAACGGCATCCCGATTCTTGTCTTTTCGATCCAGTCTCCCGGTTCGATCGCGGAAGTCGTTCACGGCCGGGGCTCCTTCACCATCATCGCCGAATAAGGCATTTCCCCCTTCGAACATTCTGATAAAAACAAGGAGAACAGACGACACGCGAAAGAGAAGCGCCGGTTGAACGCAACGGCGCCGCCAGGTGGAGAAATGGAACGAGAGGCCGGGCCATGATCGATCCCGTTCTAAAAGACATCGAACGCCGGATGGACGGTGCAATGGAATCGTTTCGCGGCGATCTGGCCGGGTTGCGGACCGGTCGCGCGTCGACCGGCCTGCTGGAACCGATAACCGTGGAAGCTTACGGTGCGCAGATGCCGCTCAACCAGGTGAGCAATATTTCGGCGCCCGAACCGCGCCTGCTGACAGTGCAGGTGTGGGACGCGAATCTGGTTGGCGCCGTCGAGAAGGCCATCCGCGCTTCCGATCTGGGCCTCAATCCGCAGACGGAGGGACAGGTTATTCGTGTGCCGCTGCCCGACCTGACCGAAGAACGCCGCAAGGAGCTCGTCAAGGTGGCGGGGAACTATGCGGAGCAAGCGAAGATTGCGGTGCGCAACGTGCGCCGCGACGGCATGGACACGCTCAAGAAAGCCGAGAAGTCCGGCGAAATTTCGCAGGACGAACATCGCGCCCGGGCTGAAGATATCCAGAAGGCTACCGACTCGCACGTCGAGGACATCGACACGCTTCTCGCCCAGAAAAGGGGCGAGATCATGCAGGTCTAGAGTCTGCCGGAGATGGACGCCGTTTCACCCTGTGCGATCGTTGAGGCGCCGCCGCGCCACGTCGCAATCATCATGGACGGCAACGGCCGTTGGGCCAAAGCCCGCGGCTTGCCCCGCACAGCCGGCCACAGGCATGGCGTCGACGCCGTGCGCCGGACCGTCAAGGCGGCGGTCGCCAACGGCATCCGCTATCTGACACTCTACGGGTTCTCGTCCGAAAACTGGAATCGCCCTCCGTCCGAAGTCAGGGAACTGATGGAACTGCTGCGCCACTACCTGCGCAGCGAAATTGCGGAATTGCACGAACAGGGCGTCCGGCTTCGATTTATCGGCGACAGATCGCGCCTGCCGGCAGATATCGTCGCACAGATCGACCATGCGGAAAGGCACACCGCCGGCAATAATGCCATCACGCTGGTGATTGCCCTCAGCTATGGCAGCCGGGACGAAATACTGGGCGCCGCCCGCCGGATGGCCGCCAGGATTGCGCGTGGCGACCTCGATCCGGATGCGGTCGGGCAGGAGGAATTTGCCCGCCATTTGCTCACCGGCGATATCCCCGATCCCGATCTCGTTATCCGGACAAGCGGCGAGCAGCGCTTGAGCAATTTCCTGCTCTGGCAATCGGCCTACGCCGAACTTGTTTTCACAAAATGCCTTTGGCCGGATTTCGATGCCGAATCGCTGCAGGCCGCAGTTTCGGAATATTGCCAGCGGGAGCGCCGATATGGCGCTGTCGGCTGATCGGGCTGCGGCGGCGGAACCGACCATCGCTTCCCCGGCAAGGGCGGATGCGATGAAAGGATCGGGCGAGGTCCTGGCCCGAATTTTGTCCGCGATCGGCCTGTCGGGCCTTCTGGTTGCCTGCCTCTATCTCGGCTGGCCCTTCTTCCACCTGCTGATTTTCGCCGCTGCCGGGCTGATGGCCTGGGAATGGGCCGGACTGTGCGGCAGGGGGAAGGTCGCGCGCGGCGGCTATACGTTGATTGCCGTCTGCCTCGTCATCGTAGGGTTGGTCTCGTTCGCCTTGTCGAACGAGGCGTCATTGGTTCTGATCCTGGGGGCGGCGGCGACGGCATTGCTGGCAAGACCGGAGCGTGCGTCGGATGCGTGGTGGATGGGCGCCGGTGTGTTTTATATCGGCGGCGCGGCCTGGGCCGCGGTTGCCCTGTTCGACATGTTTCGGGACGGAGCGTGGGCCGTCGCCTGGATTTTCTGGGTGGTCGCGTTCACCGATATCGGCGCTTTTCTGGCCGGCCGGACGGTCGGCGGGCGCAAACTCGCGCCGCGGCTGAGCCCGAAAAAAACCTGGTCCGGTTTTTTCGGCGGGCTGGCCTTTGCCGCTCTGGCCGGGCTGCTTTTCGCCCTGGCTGCCGACCGGCCGGCGGCCGGCTTCCACATCGCTGCGGCCGTAGTTGTAAGCCTGGTGGCGCAGGGTGGCGACCTGTTCGAATCGCTGCTCAAGCGCCGGTTCGACGCCAAGGATTCCGGAAAGTCGATACCGGGGCACGGCGGATTGCTGGATCGTATCGACGGCGTCGTTCCGGCCATGATCCTGGTCGCCGCGGTAGCTTCGCTGCGCGGCGGCGTGGCAACGCCATGGCTTTAGGCGGCCCGCATTCCGCCCCGGGCGGCGGAGCTTCGGCAGGTGGCGACGGTCCGCGGCGCATCACAATCCTCGGCTCGACCGGCTCGATCGGCGAGAGCACGCTGGATCTGGTTGCCCGCCAGCCGGAGCATTTCGCGATCGAGGCACTGACTGCCTACCGAAATGTAGAGCTCTTGATCGGGCAAGCGCGGAAGACCGGTGCGCGTCTGGCGGCAATCGGCGATCCGGCGCTCTACGACGCCCTCAAGGACGGACTTGCCGGGACCGGTGTCGAGGCAGCGGCAGGGCCTGAGGCGATTGCCGAAGCGGCGGCGCGGCCGGTCGACTGGGTCATGGCCGGCATCGTCGGCGCCGCCGGGCTGGAGCCGACCCTGCAAGCAGTCCGGCAGGGCACGATCGTAGCGCTGGCCAACAAGGAAAGCCTGGTCTGCGCCGGCGATTTCGTCCAGGCCGAGGTGGAGCGCAGCGGTGCGACTCTGTTGCCGGTCGATTCGGAACACAACGCAATCTTCCAGGTATTCGATTTCGACCAGCCGGAACGGGTGGCGCGCATCGTGCTGACGGCGTCCGGCGGGCCGTTCCTGAACTGGACCCGCGAACGGATGGCCGCGGCAACCCCGGCCGAGGCTGTCGCCCACCCGAACTGGGACATGGGCGCCAAGATTTCCGTCGATTCGGCGACACTGATGAACAAGGGCCTGGAGGTGATCGAGGCCTGGCACCTGTTCCCGGTGGAAAAGGAGCAGATCGCCGTTGTGGTGCACCCGCAATCGGTTGTCCATTCCATGGTCGACTATGTCGACGGATCGACGCTGGCCCAGATGGGCACGCCGGATATGCGCACCCCGATCTCTTATGCCATGGCCTGGCCGAATCGCATGGAATCTCCGTCCGCCTCGCTGGACCTGCTGGCGTCCGGGCCGCTCACCTTCGAAGCGCCGGACCTCGATCGATTTCCGGCCCTGGCGCTCTCGCGTGCGGCATTGAATACCGGTGGCGCGGCGCCGGCGGTGCTCAATGCCGCCAATGAAGTTGCCGTTGCCGCTTTTCTGGATGGGCGGATTGCGTTTCTCGAAATTGCCGAAACCGTCGAGGAAACCCTCTCGCGCGGACCGCAACACGCGATTTGCTCGATCGGCGATGTCCTTGGAGTCGACCGTGCGGCGCGGCGGATCGCGCGTGAGTTGACGATGCAGTGAGGTGAGTCGGTTTTCGTTCCGGTGAGCGCTAGATATCCGGCGATCCGAAATTTCTGCGGCTGAAATTTTCGCGGTTCGAGGGATCGGCCAGGAGAAGAAATCTTCATGATCGAAATCGATTTCAATCCGTCCCGGTCCTGACGGCGTATTACGACCTCCCGCTCGAGATTTACGAACGATGGAATTCATCTCCGTCCTCTGGAACTACATCCTCCCGTTCCTGGTTTTGTTTACGCTGCTCGTCTTCGTTCATGAGTTGGGGCACTACACCGTTGCGCGCCGCAATGGCGTGCGGGTCGAGGTCTTTTCCATCGGTTTCGGTCCGGAACTGTTCGGCCTGGACGACCGGGCGGGGACCCGCTGGAAATTCTGCGCCATTCCGCTGGGCGGCTACGTCAAGATGTTCGGCGATGCCGACGCGGCCAGCCGGCCCGGCGAAGCGGTGGATCGGCTGACGCCAGAACAGCGCAAGGTAAGTTTTTACCACAAGAGCGTGGGTCAGCGCGCCGCGATCGTCTTCGCCGGACCGGCCGTCAACTACGTCTTCGCGGTCCTGATTCTGGCCCTGCTGTTCATGACCGCCGGCCAGCGCCATACGCCGGCCGTTGTGGGGGCGGTCATCCCCGGCGGAGCGGCCGAAAGAGCGGGCCTGCGCACCGGCGATACGGTCGTGCGATTCGCCGGCCGCTCCATCGACCGCTTTGAAGATGTCGAACAGGTCGCGCTGTTGCATCCCGGCCGGACACTGCGGATCGTGGTCCGGCGCGACAGCGGCGAGCGTGCCTATGCGTTAACGCCGGAACCGCGGACCGTGCGCGACAGACACGGTAACGCCGACGTCTATGGGGTGCTCGGCGCGGTGCGGATGGTGGCGCCGGTCGTCGGGCGGGTCCTGGAAGGCTCGGCCGCGGCAGCAGCCGGGCTGAGAACGGGCGACCGGATCGTCGCTATCGACGGCAAGCGGGTTTCGACATTCCAGGAAGTTCGTACCGTCGTTATGGCCGGGCCGGACAGGCCGATGACGCTGCAGGTTCTGAGGGCCGGTCGCCGGGCCGGTCTGGCGATTGTGCCGCGAAAATTCACCTACACAGACAATACCGGCGCGACCCGGACGATCGGCCGGATCGGGATCGGCGTGGCGCCGCCGCCGATGAAACGCCACGGTCCGGTCGCTGCATTGTGGGCCGCCGTCGGCGAAACCTGGTCGCTGACCGTAACCACGGCAACGGCCATCGGCCAGATGTTCGCGGGGGAGCGGGAATTCAGGGATATCGGCGGACCCCTGCGGATCGCGGAAATGTCCGGCGACATGGCGCAAATCGGTCTGTATGCGTTCGTCTGGTTTATGGCGGCGATTTCGCTGTCCCTGTGCCTGATCAATCTGCTGCCGGTGCCGATGCTCGACGGCGGTCATCTTCTGTATTACGGGATCGAAGCGATTCGCGGTAAACCATTGGGCGAAAAGGCACAGGAATATGGTTTCCGAATTGGGATGGCTTTGGTATTAACGCTCATGGTCGTTGTCACTTGGAACGATCTGCTCCGGCTCTTCGGAGCGCACGGTTCGTAGACCTGTCGAGTTGCGCAGTCGCCGGCGAAACGTATGGCGGTTGCGTTGGCTTGTGACCGAAGGGGATTGGCGTGCGAATTCTTACGGTGATGTTGCTGGGTGCAGCGCTGCTTGCCGGAGTCGCACAGGCGACATCCGTCGGTCCCGCAACCGCCCAGGCGCGCGGCGGGACGATCCGCAACATCGTTGTCGAAGGAACCCGGCGCATCGATCCCCAGTCGATTGCGGGCTATCTTGCCATCGAGCAGGGCGAACCCTTCGATCAGGCGAAAATCGATGCCTCGCTCAAGTCGCTCTTCGCCAGCGGCCTGTTCCGGGATGTATCGATCCGCCGGCGCGGCCGGGATATCGTCATTCGCATCGTGGAAAATCCGATCGTCAACCGGGTCGCCTTCGAGGGCAATTCCAAGATTGACAACGACGATCTGAACTCCGCTGCGAATATCAGCCCGCGAAGCGTTTTTTCGCGCGCCAGGGTCGAAGAGGCGGTCCGGCGCATGCTGGGCGCCTACCGCGCTGCGGGCCGTTATGCGGCTTCAGTAACGCCCAAAGTCATTCCGCGTTCGCAAAATCGGGTCGATGTCGTCTTCGAAATCGATGAGGGCGCCAAGACCCTGGTCCGCAGAATCAGTTTTATCGGCAACGTTAACTATTCCGACGGCACGCTGCGCGATGCGATTATTACCAAGGAAACGGCTTTCTGGCGCTTCCTCGGCCAGTCGGATATTTACGATCCGGCAAAGCTCGAAGCGGACAAGGAAGTGCTGCGCCGGTTCTACCTGGACCGCGGTTTCGCGGAATTTCAGGTGCTGTCTGCGGTCGCCGAACTGGCCCCCGACCGGGAAGGATTCTTTATCACCATTACGGTGCGGGAAGGCGCCCGTTTCCGGTTCGGTAAACTGACGGTGGATTCCCGGCTCAGGCGGATCGATTCCGGTCAGTTGACTGCCGCCGTCAAGGCGCAGACAGGCGACCGGTATAACGCCGACAAGATCGAGCGGTCGATCGTCGCTCTTACCGATGTCGCGGGTACTCACGGCTATGCGTTCGCCAGGGTGAGTCCGCAGGTCAAGCTGAACTCCGGAAAGGGAACGGTCGACGTCACCTTCACGATCGAGAGGGGTCGCCGGGTCTTTATCGAGCGCATCGAAGTCCTGGGGAATGTTCGGACCCGCGATTCGGTGATTCGGCGCGAGATCCTTGTCTCCGAGGGCGATGCCTTCAACACGACCAAGATTGGCCAATCGCGGCGACGACTGGTCAACACGGGATACTTCGAATCGGTCAATATCGAACGCAAGGAAGGTTCGGAACCGGATCGGGTGCGGCTGGTTATCGTCGTTGTAGAGCGCGCTACGGGCCAGCTTTCGTTGGGCGGTGGATTTTCCACGCGCGATGGCCCGCTGGCCCAGCTCGGCATTCAGGAAAGCAACTTCCTGGGACGCGGTTACGATGTCCGCCTGTCGGGCCAGCTGTCTCTGCGGTCCTCGCAGATAGATGCCAGCTTTACCGACAGGCATTTCCTCGGGCGCGACGTCTCCTTCGGCGCGGACCTGTTCAGGGTAACTCGCGGGTTTCAGGACAACTTCTCGCAGAGTTCCGATATCGAGGTAGAATCCCTGGGCGGCCGGGTCCGGTTCGGTTATCCGCTGGCGGAAGATGTACGCCAGAGCATGTTCTACGAACTGTCGAACCGCCGCGTGACGGGTGCGACATCTCAAAGTTCTGTTTTCCTCCAGAACGAATCCGGCAGTTCAACGAAATCGGCAGTCGGCAGCAACATTACCTGGGATACCCGCGACAACCGTTTCGAACCGACCGACGGCTTCGTGGTCGGCGGCGGGTTGACCGCCGCCGGACTCGGCGGAACGGAGAGATTCTACAAGCTTTCGGCCGAAGCCGGCCATTGGACCTCGTTGACTCCCGGTCTCGTGCTGGCGTTGTCCGGTGAAGTCGGTCATGTCGGCGGAATCGGCCAGAACGTTCGCCTGGGCGAGCGGTTTTTCCTTGGCGGGGGGAGGCTTCGCGGCTTCGAATTCGGTGGAGTCGGACCGCGCGACCGGGACGAGAACGTCTCGCTCGGGGCGAAGAATTTCTGGCTGATGACGGCCGAATTGAGTTTTCCGCTCGGCCTGCCGAAGGAGTTGGGCATCAAGGGACGGGTGTTTACCGATACTGGCAGCGCGTTCGGTTTTGACGGCAGCGGACCGGCATTGATCGACAATGCGACACCGCGCATTTCCGCGGGCGCAGGACTGTCCTGGCGTTCGCCGCTCGGGCCGCTGCGGTTGGATTTCGGTTTTCCGATCGTGAGCCAGTCCCACGATCGCCGCCGCCTGTTCAACTTCAGTTTCGGAACCAGGTTCTAAATCATGAGAAAATGCGCCCTGTTGGGTCTGGCTGTCGTTGCTGCCTTCGGTACGTTGTCGGTTTCTTACGCGCAGACAACAAGGCCGCAGACCAGGATCGGCGTCGTCAACGTGCAGGAAGTGCAACGCCGGTCGCAAGCGATGATTGCAATCCGCAAATCGGTCGATTCCTTGCGCAAGAAGTACAACAAGAACTTCGATGCCAGCCAAAAGGAAATGCAGGCAGAATACGACCGGCTGCGCAAAGACAAGGAGATGTCGCGCGGCGAATATGAGCGGCGGGTTCGCGACCTTCAGGCCGATCTTGTAAAGCTGAGGCGCCAAAGCCGGGCGCGAAGCGATGCATTGGGCGTGGCGTCCGAGAAGGCGTTTAACAAGTTCCGCCAGGAAGTGGTTCTGGTCGTAAAGTCGTTGGCGGTCGAGGAAGGTCTGACCCTGGTCCTGAATCAAGTCACCCTGATCCACGCCACGCCGCAGTATGAAATTACCGACAAGGTGGTCGAACGCCTGAATAAACGCCTGCCAAAACTGGAGTTGGCCTATAGTGACCCGGTCGGGAGCGCCGAAGAAGAAGTAAAGAAACGCCGCGCGAAGGCGCAGGAAAAAAAGAAGAAATAGCCGCTGGATCCCGGCTCAAGCGTTGGTCCGACAGGCCCGCATGACGATCGCAGCGAACCGGTGACGATAGTGTCCGACGAAACGCTTCCATCGATCCTCGACATCAAGCGCATCCTGGAGGTGTTGCCGCACCGCTATCCGTTCCTCATGGTCGATCGGATGGAAGAAGTGGTGCGCGGCGAGAGCGCCGTCGGGATAAAGAATGTGTCGATCAACGAACCGTTTTTCCAGGGCCACTTCCCCGGCTCCCCGGTGATGCCGGGCGTGCTGATGATCGAGGCGATGGCGCAGACCGCGGGCATCCTTGTCATAGAGACGCTGGGCTCGGAAATGGAAGGCAAGCTGGTCTATTTCATGTCGGTCGAAGGCGCACGCTTTCGCAAGCCCGTCCGGCCCGGCGACCGGATGCATATCCATGTGCACAAGCGGCATGCCCGGCGTCTCGTGTGGAAGTTCGACGGCGCGTGCAAGGTCGACGGCGAGGTGGTGGCCGAAGCGACCTACACCGCGATGATCGTCGATGACGACACCTGAGCGGCTACGCAAGCATGTCCGATATCCATCCGACGGCTATCGTCGACCCGTCCGCCACGCTGGCCGGCGCCGTCCGAGTGGGCCCCTACGCCACAATCGGTCCGCATGTCACGCTTGGCGACCGCTGCACGGTGATGCAGCACGCTGTTGTGGAAGGCCATACCAGCGTTGGCCGCGGCACAGCGATATATCCCCATGCCTGTGTGGGATTGCCGCCCCAGGATTTGAGTTACAGGGGTGAGCCGACCCGGCTCGTCGTCGGCACGAACAATGTCATTCGCGAGCACGCCACCCTGCATACCGGAACGGCGAAAGGCCATGGCGTAACGACGGTCGGCGACAATTGCCTCTTCATGGTGAACACCCATGTCGCGCACGACTGCACCATCGGCAACAACGTAATCATGGCCAACAACGCCGTGATGGGCGGGCACGTCACCATCGGCGACTACGCCATCCTCGGCGGCAACTCGGCGATCCAGCAGTTCGCGAGGGTCGGCCGGCACGCCATGATGGGCGGCATGTCGGCATCGGAAGCCGACATTATCCCCTATGGCCTCGTAATCGGCGTGCGCGACGGCCTTTCGGGCCTGAACCTCATCGGCCTGCGCCGGCGCGGGTATACGCGGGACCAGATCCACGAACTGCGCCGCGCCTACCGGTTGCTTTTCGCTGCGGAAGGCACCCTGACAGAACGCACCAACGATGTGGCCGAAATGTTCGACGGCAGCGCGGCGGTGCGGGAGATAGTGGACTTTATCCGCGCGGATCCGGCGCGGCCGATCTGCCAGCCGCCGGCGACCCGTGGCTGAGCCGGCGTCCGGCACGCTCGGCATCATAGCCGGTGGCGGAGAGATGCCGGCGCTGGCCATCGAGGCCTGCGAAAAGGCCGGCCGGCCCTTCTATGTTTTTGCACTGAAGGGGCATGCCGATCATCCGGCTGTCTTTGCCGCCCCGCACGACGTTATCCGGATCGGCGCTGCAGCGCGTTTCGAAAAGAAAGCAAGGGAAGCGGGGGTCTCGGATGTCGTTATGATCGGCCGCGTCCGCCGGCCGTCATTGCGCGACTTTCGTCCCGATACAAGAGCGGCCGCCTTCATGGCGCGCGCTGCCGTGAAGGCGCTGGGCGACGATGGCTTGCTGCGGGCGGTCGTCGTCGAGATCGAGCGGCTCGGCTTTCGCGTGATCGGCATCCAGGACGTGGTTGCCGACCTGTTGGCGCCTGCCGGCATCCTGACCCGCGCGAAGCCGGACAGCGATGCTCAACGCGATATCGAACGCGGACTCGAGGTAGCCCGGACACTGGGCGAACTGGATGTCGGTCAGGCTGTCGTCGTGCAGCAGACGCTGGTGCTGGGCGTGGAGGCGATAGAGGGCACGGACGCCCTGCTCGAACGGTGCGCCGGACTCAAGCGCAAGGGCCCGGGCGGCGTCCTGGTCAAGATCAGGAAAGAACGGCAGGACCGCCGCATCGATCTGCCGGCGATCGGCGTGGCGACGGTGGAAAATGCAGCCGCGGCCGGCCTGCGCGGCATCGCCATACAGGCCGGGGCGACGCTGATCGCACGGCGCGGCGCCGCGATCGCAGCGGCCGACAAGGCGAAGCTCTTTCTGGTCGGGCTGGCCCTGGACGGCAGCGAAGCGGATGCCGGCGGCGGCGCCTGATCCCGGCGGACCCGGCAACCGCCGCCCGCTGATCTACTTTATCGTCGGCGAGCCGTCCGGCGACCAGATCGGCGGTCATCTGATCCGCGCGCTGAAGCGCCAGACTGCCGGGGCCGTCGATTTCGGCGGCATCGGGGGGCCGGCAATGGCCGCAGCCGGCCTGGAGAGCCTCTTTCCCATCGATCTTTTCTCGGTCATGGGTCTGGACTATGTGCCGCGGCTGCGCAGCATTCTGCGGCGCATGAAGCAGCTCGAGCGGGACATCGCCGTTCGCTGTCCGGACTGCGTCGTTACCATCGACGCCCAGGCCCTGTCCGGCCATATGGGCCGCCGCCTGGCCCGGCGCGGAGAAACCCTGGTGCACTATGTGGCGCCGACGGTGTGGGCATGGCGCCCCGGGCGGGCGCGGGCGATCGCGCGGCGCCTCACCCATCTGCTGACCATCTTTCCCTTCGAGGCGCCTTGGTTCGAGCCGCTCGGTCTGCCGGTCACCTTCGTCGGCCACCCGGCCGCCGAGCCCGATCGGCCGGATCCGGACGCCGTGGCCGGGTTTCGCCAGCGACACGCCGGCGAGGGGGGCAGCGCGTTGCTCTGCTTGCTCCCCGGCAGCCGGCGCAAGGAGGTTCGCCGGTTACTACCGATATACCGGGCCGCGATCGAACGGCTGAAGTACGACGGTCCCCCACCTGTCTGCCTGATGCCCACTGTGGCATCTGTCCGTGACCTGGCGGCCGGCCTGACGGCAAACTGGCCGGCGCCGCTCATCCCGCTGCCGGCCGACGACACCAAGTACCTGGCGTTCGCGGCGGCCGATGCTGCGCTGGCGGCATCCGGCACCGTCGCAGTGGAACTGGCGATCGCAGGCACGCCGACCGTGGTGACCTACAATCTGCCATGGCTGGAGGGTAAGCTCGCCCGTCTCCTCGTGAACACGCCTCTCGTTTCGGCGGTCAACATCGCCGCCGGCGAGGAGATTATGCCGGAATATCTGCTGGAGCAGTGCCGGCCGGGGCCGATCGCCGATGCGCTGGCGCCCCTGTTGCGCGATCCGGCGTTGCGTCGCGCGCAGTCGACACGTATTCGTGCTGTGGCGGAGACGCTGTCCGTCCCCGGCCGCAAGCCCAGCGATATCGCCGCCAACGCCATCCTCGGAATTATTCGGGAAAAATTCAGCGATGAGTGACGAAAGATCTTCCTTCCGCATGCTGCACACCATGTTGCGGGTGCGCGATCTGGAAAAGTCGATCGCTTTCTATACCGGCCATCTGGGTATGCAACTGCTGCGCCGCCGGGACTTTCCAGGCGGCCGCTTCACCCTTGCCTTCGTCGGCTATGGCGACGAATCCTCCAATACGGTCCTGGAACTGACCCACAACTGGGACCAGGAGGAGCCGTACGATCTCGGCACCGGTTACGGTCATATCGCACTCGGCGTGCCGGACATCTACGGCACCTGCGAGAATCTCGAAGCGGCCGGTGTCGCCATTCCGCGCCCGCCGGGACCGATGAAGCACAGTACGACGGTCATCGCGTTTATCGAAGACCCTGACGGCTACAGGGTCGAATTGATCGAGCGGTAGGGCCGGCGGATTCCAGGTTCCTCTACGCCGCCCCGCCCGCCGGAATGCGGCGCAGTGCGCCGTCAGCGCACCCGTTTGAGGCCGGTCCGGGTGAACTCGCGCTCCTTGAGGTCGGTCCCGAACTTGTAGTCCGACCACAGCATAACGGTGCTCTTGCCGGTCAGGTGGTTGACCATGGTCATCTCGCCGGCGCGCCAGAAGCGATCCAGATGGCGCTTGTACTTGGCGAAGGTCAGCGTCTTCAGATGGGCGTTTCTGCGGTCGTAGTAGGCGACCTTCCAGACGCGCAACTCCGTCTTGTCGCGCCACACGATCTGGCGCCGGTAGGCCGAGCGCTTCGCCGTCGGCACCTGCTCGACGACCGTGCACTGGAGCTTGCCGCAAGCCTCGTCGCGCAGATACTTGTATGTGTATTTCCCGACCTCCTGGGAACCCAGATCCTCATAGGAGAACTCGGAGCCCATGAACGAGCCCGACCGGTTCGACGAACTGATGCGCTTGACCCGCTTCAGCGCCGGCAGATAGAGCCACTGGTCGTCGGCCTTCTCCTTGTGGACGTGGATCAGGAAGGCGGTGCCCTTGACGCTGCGCGGCCGGTCGAACACGAACAGGCTCTTGTTGCCGGCATCTTCGATCTCGAGAACCTTGATCCGGAGCTGCCGCCGGCTCTCCCGCCCCTGCTTGTTGCGCAGCACCATGGTCTGGCTGGCGGTGAAATTGCCGAAGCCCTTGTCGCGGTCATTGGCGTCCTTTGCGATCTTGAGGCCGGTTTCTTCGGGCGAGGCGGCGCTTGTGGGCTGGGCGCCGGCGAGCGGCCACGACGTCAGCAGCAGTACAGCCGGAAGTGTCGATAGGGTCGGATGGATGCGGATCATGTGTTTTTCCGATCGATAGCCATCAACAGCGGCGGATGAAGCTGAAAACCGGAGCCCCGGCGCCGAGCCGCTGCCGGCTGGGCGGCGTTCGGCTGCAAAGCCCCGCCCGGCAACCGGAGTACCGCCGCACGATCGGCCGGAGTCCGGGTTACTTCCGGGAAGACGGGTCGGTCCAGAGAAAGTCGGTATGCAGGTGGAATCCTATTGCCGCGCTGCTGCATGTGCAAGTGGCTTCGGCCGGTTCCCGACCGCGCTGCCCGACCGCCGCCGATCGGGCGGACAGACCCGAAGGAATGATGGACACGAGAGGTTGGAGGCTGGAATACCGCAACAGGATGCTCCTGTGTCATTCGGCCGGGGCGGGTATCCCGGAGGCGCGTATCCCGGACAGTACGATTTTCGCGGCGCAAGCGGCGGTATGGCCTTCCGATTCGGCCTAACGCTCGTCCAGCGGCACGAAGGGCCGGCGGGATTCGCCGGTGTAGAGCTGGCGCGGGCGGCCGATCTTCTGGACCGGATCCTCGATCATTTCCTTCCACTGCGCGATCCAGCCGACCGTGCGGGCGAGCGCAAACAGCACGGTGAACATCGAAGTCGGGAAGCCCATCGCCTGCAGCAGGATGCCGGAATAGAAATCGACGTTCGGGAACAGCTTGCGTTTCTGGAAATAATCATCTTCCCGGGCGATCCGCTCGAGTTCCAGCGCCAGCTCGAGCAGCGGCTCGTTGCGCACGCCAAGTTCGTCGAGCACCGAATCGGTGGATTCCTTGAGAACGGCTGCACGCGGGTCGTAATTCTTGTAGACCCGGTGGCCGAATCCCATCAGGCGGAAGGGATCGTCCTTGTCCCGGGCGCGTTTGAGAAATTCCGGGATCCGGTCCTTGCTGCCGATCTCCCTGAGCATGTTCAGAACGGCTTCGTTCGCGCCGCCATGGGCCGGTCCCCACAGCGAGGCGATGCCGGCGGCAATACAGGCGAACGGGTTGGCGCCGGACGATCCGGCGAGGCGCACCGTAGAGGTCGAGGCGTTCTGCTCGTGGTCGGCGTGCAGGATGAAGATGCGGTCCATGGCGCGGGCCAGAACCGGCGATACGCGCAGGTCCGCGCACGGCACGTTGAACGCCATGTGCAGGAAGTTTTCCGCGTAGCGCAAGTCGTTGCGCGGATACATGAACGGCTGGCCGATCGAATATTTGTAGGCCATCGCCGCGATGGTCGGCATCTTGGCGATCAGCCGGTGCGAGGCGACCATCCGCTGGTACGGATCGTCGATATCGGTGCTGTCGTGATAGAAGGCCGACATGGCGCCGACGACGC
This sequence comes from Rhodospirillaceae bacterium Spongia-Bin9, assembly GCA_900197615.1. Taxonomy (GTDB): domain Bacteria; phylum Pseudomonadota; class Alphaproteobacteria; order Bin65; family Bin65; genus Bin65. The sequence goes on along the minus strand of FZLR01000066.1, from coordinate 3,548 downwards.
CCACCATGATCGCCATCGGATGCGCGTCGCGGCGGAAGCCGCTGAAAAAGGTGCGCATCTGTTCGTGGACCATCGTGTGCATGGTGATGGTCTGTTCGAAGTCCAGCTTCTCTGCCTTGTCCGGCAGATGGCCGTAGAGCAGCAAGAAGCAGACCTCCAGAAAGTCGCTGTGCTCGGCCAGGTCCTCGATGGCGTAGCCGCGGTGCAGCAACACGCCTTCGTCTCCGTCGATATAGGTGATCTTCGATTCGCAACTGCCGGTGGCAGTGAAACCCGGATCGTAGGTGAACATGCCCAGGTCGCTGTACAGCCGGCGGATATCGGCGACACGCGGTCCTTCCGTTCCGTGGCGCACCGGCAATTCGAGCGTTTTTCCGGTTGCGTTGTCGGTGACGGTAAGGGTCTGCGTGGCGGCGGCGCCGGCTGTCCTGGACATATCGTTCATGGTGCTCCTGAATTTCTGTGTGCGATTGCGCCCGGCGTACCCGCACGGGCAATCGGGATCTCCTCGCGCCGGACCGCGGCCGGGCCGTGGTGCAGCGCAACATTATCCGGAAAATAGACCGTCCGGCCCCCTTGGGCAAATGCAACCTCCGAAGGGGTTCGCCGTTGCTTGGGAGAAGCCGGTCAGGCGGCTGTTCGGTCGAGGATGTCGTCGATCCTGCCGAGGCTCTCCGGCTTGCCGAGAACGCCCAGGACCTCGAAGATGCCGGGCGAAACCGTCCTGCCGGTCAGCGCCGCCCGTAACGGTTGGGCGATCCTGCCCAGTTTCTCGCCTGCCGCGTCGGCTGTCGCCCTGACGGCAGCTTCGGTGCTATCGGCCGTCCATTCTTCGACTTCGGCAAGCGCGTTGCGGGCGAGCGCGAGCTTTGCCTTGCCTGAATCGTCGAGCAGTTTCGCCGCTTTCGCGTCCGCCTCCAGCGGACGGGGCCGGCAGTAGAACAAGGCGGAGTCGGCGAGGTCGACCAGAGATTTTGCCCGTTCCTTCAGGCCGGGCAGGCCCGCAATCAGCCGGGCGCGCTGGGTATCCGTCAGCGGTCCGGCCAAACGTCCGGCGATCAGGGGCTCGACAGTTCCGGCGAGCCGGTCGTCCGCCATCGCCCGGATGTAATGGGCGCTGAGGCTGGTCAGCTTCGCAAGGTCGAAGCGGGCAGGGGACTTGCCGATATCCTCCAGATCGAACCACCCGGTCGCCTGCGCCATCGAGAATATTTCGTCGTCGCCATGGCTCCAGCCGAGCCGGGCGAGATAGTTGCACACCGCTTCGGCCGGAAAGCCCATGTCCCGATAGGCGTCCACGCCCAGCGCGCCGTGCCGTTTGGAAAGTTTGGCGCCGTCCGGCCCGTGGATCAGCGGGATGTGAGCGAAGGCCGGCACGGCCCAGCCCATGGCCCGGTATATCAGGCTCTGGCGGAACGCGTTTGTCAGGTGGTCGTCGCCGCGCACGATATGGGTGATGTCCATGTCATGGTCGTCGACGACGACCGAGAGCATGTAGGTCGGCGTGCCGTCGGCGCGCAGCAGCACCATGTCGTCGAGCTGATCGTTGCGCACGGTCACACGGCCCTGAACCGCGTCGTCGACGACGGTTACGCCATCCAGCGGCGCCTTCAGGCGCACGACCGGCGAGACATCTTTCGGCGCATCGGCCGGGTCCCGGTCGCGCCAGGTTCCGTCGTAGAGCCGTCCGCTGCCCCGTTTGCGCGCGGCCTCCCGCATCGCCACCAGCTCTTCCGGGCTGCAATAGCAGCGATAGGCATTGCCGGCATCGAGCAAATTCCGTGCCACCGCGGTGTGCCGTTCGGCGCGGGCGGACTGGTAGACCGGCTCGCCGTCCCATTCCAGGCCGAGCCAGTCCAGCCCGTCCAGGATCGCCTGTTTTGCCGCCTCGGTCGAGCGCGCCCGGTCGGTATCCTCGATGCGCAGCAGGAATCGCCCGCCGTGCCGCCGGGCATAGAGCCAGTTGAACAGGGCTGTCCGCGCGCCGCCGATATGGAGGAAGCCCGTCGGCGAAGGGGCAAAACGGGTGACGACAGTCATCGGGGCTTCATGTAGATTTCACGGCTACGGCCAGAGCGCCGGGCTTCGGGCGGCCCGGCGCGGCGTAACAGGCCGGACGGGTGCGTCGCATAGCACAGCCTCTGTTGCCATGCACGCGCCCGAAAAGAACGGACGAGTTGAGGAGTACGCCCGATCGCGGGCCGGATCAGGCATTCGGTCGAGTTCTTGCGCTGGCTGCCGGCGGCGGCCGGGCGGCTACGCTGTGGCGCCGAATATTTCCCGCGGGGAGTAGCGGCACGGCTGGCCGACGAACAGGAGCGCTGGCTGCTCTGGTCGCCGGTCGCCGTCGGTCTGGGCGTCTATCTCTATTTCGCCGGGACCGTCGAACCTTCGCTGTTTACGGCGCTGGCACTGCCTGCGTTGGCTGCTTTCGCGTCGGTCGCTGTGTGGCGCCGGCCGGCCTGGCGATTTCCGATGCTCCTGCTCCTGCTCTGCGCAGCCGGCTATGCAGCGGGCGCTGTGCGGACATACAGCGTCGAGGCGCCGGCGATCGGCCGAAAGATCGGTCCCGTGACCGTGACCGGCCATGTGCTCGCCGTCGATCCGCGCCAGCACGGCGTCCGGATCGTTCTCGGCGATCTCACCGTCGGGCGGTTGTCTGCCGCAGATACGCCGGCGCGGGTGCGCCTCACCGTGCGCGTCGGCGCGGCGACGCTCCGGCCCGGCCAGGTCGTCGCGATGCGCGCCGTTCTGCTGCCGGTCCGGCCGCCGGTCGCGCCCGGCGCCGCGGATTTCCAGCGCCGCGCCTATTTCGAACGTATAGGCGCCAGCGGGTATGTCATCACCGCGCCCGTTGTCGTCGAAGACAGCGGCGGCGGATGGTTCGGCGCTTGGATCGAGCGGGTGCGCGATACTGCGATGCGGCGGATCGCGGCCGTAATTCCCGGCGATGCCGGCGGCGTTGCGGTTGCCCTGCTGACCGGGCACCGGGGCGGCATCTCGCCCGAGGCCATGGCCGCGATCCGCAATGCCGGCCTGGCGCACCTGCTGGCAATTTCCGGCCTTCATATCGGCATGGTCGCCGGCATTGCCTTCTTCGTACTGTGGTTCGGACTGGCGCTCCTGCCCGGTGCGGCCCTGCACTGGCCGACGCGAAAGATCGCGGCGGTCGGCGCGTTGGCGGTCGCGGCGGGCTATCTGCTGCTGACCGGCGGGACGATCCCGACCCAGCGCGCCTTCCTGATGCTGGCGGTGGTGATGGCCGGCGTTTTGATCGGCCGGGTTGCGATTTCGATGCGGCTGGTCGCAGCGGCGGCCACGGTACTGCTGCTGCTTTCGCCGGAAAGCCTGCCGACTCCGAGTTTCCAGATGTCTTTCGCCGCGGTCGTGGCGCTGGTCGCGGCCTACGAAGCCTGGTCGGCCCGGCGGTCGGCGATGCAGGTTCCTCGCCTGCCCCGGCCGGTCCGCGCGCTTGTCGGCATCGGCGCCACGAGCCTGATCGCCGGCGCGGCGGCCGGCCCGCTCGCCCCGTTCCCTTTCCCGAGGCG
>FZLR01000070.1 GCA_900197615.1 Rhodospirillaceae bacterium Spongia-Bin9 | reverse complement strand
CGGCAGCCCGGCCCCGCCGGGTGGGATCGAGCGGCAGGTTATGGCGCACGGCCGCCGTCGGGCCGGCCAGTCCGGCGGATTTGCCGCCTATCACATACTCGATCTGGTTGGCGCGGCCGACATCGAGCACCAGGCCGGGATCGTTGGGCACCGTAACTTCGTTGCCTTCTTTCATGATCCCCTCGACGACCACCCGGCCGGTCTGCGGATCGCGCACACGGACCCACGCAAGGCCGAGCGCCCTGAGAATGACGGTGCGGGAGGCAGCGGCAATTTCCGTTTCGGCATCCGGAAGCCTGTCCCGGCCGGCATCGGCCGGTTCTGGGGATGCGCCGGCCGTCGGCGATTCGGGCGGCGATTTGGGCGGCGACCCGGGCGGCGACCCGGGCGGCGATTCGGGCGGTGCGTCGGGCGGCAATGCCGCCGCGTCGCTCTCCTGCTCCTCCGGGGCATCGTCCTGCACGCTCGGGCCGGGCGATGCAGGTGGCGGCAAGTCGGTCTTCGCGCTGCTGTCCGGGCCGGCCGTTCCCGCCGCGGTATCCGCCGACGCAACGGGCCCCGGCACTTCGGGTTGAATTGCGGCGATGTCTGCTGCAGCCGCCGGCTCGCGGATTTCGGCGGTCCGATAATACCAGCCGGTGTAGGCGGCGCCGGCGATCGCCAGCGACAGCAGCAGGAAAAAGCTGCGCGAAAAGCGGCTCTGCTCGATCGGCTTCAGCCAGGTGTAGTCCTGAACGACCTGAGACCTGCCCGATTCCTCCCTGAAGCGGCGGGCCAGTTTTCCCGGATCCAGGCCGACATAAGCGGCATAGCTGCGCACGAATCCGAGGGCGTAGGGCAGCCCGGGCAGGGCCGCATGATCGTTCTGCTCCAGGCCGATCAGATAGTCGGTACGGATTTTGAGGTCGCACGCGGCCGTTTCGACATCCACCCCCATGCGCCGGCGCGCGTCGCGCAGTTCCGCACCGACATGATAATCGTCCGGCCCGGCAGCCGGTTCTGCGGTGCGGGCGTCGGCGCCGCGGAAGGGTGGCATCGAATTGCCCATTTCAGCCCATAATACTCAATTCTTCCGCTCGCCGGGACAGGGATCGGAATCAGTGCTGGTCGATGACTACATCGTGATCCCTGGCATGGCCGGAAAGCCGGTTGCGCAATGAGTGTTCGCCGGCGCCGAGCAGCCGTTCGACGAAATCCTCCAGCACCCCGATGTCCAGGCTGCGCACCATCGCCTTGACCGGGCCGATGGCGGCGGTGGACATCGAAAGACGCCGGACGCCGAGACCGATCAGCGTCATGGCTTCCAGCGGCACACCCGCCATTTCGCCGCAAACGGTGAGCGGCACGCCCTTGCCGCCGCGCGCTGCGCGGCAGTTTTCCACAACCTGCCGGACCATCGCAAGAAAGGCCGGCGAAAGCGGATCGTACCGTCCGGACAGGCGCGGATTGCCCCGGTCGCTGGCGAACATGAACTGGAGCAGGTCGTTGCTGCCGACCGAAACGAAATCGGCCCGCTCGACCAGCGCGGGAAGCTGCCAGACCAGCGCCGGCACTTCGAGCATAACGCCGACGGACACACTATCCGGCAGCAGGCTGCCGGCCTTCCCGGCCCGCGCCAGTTCCATATCGACCAGCCCGCGCGCCGTCTCGAATTCCGCCAGGTCGGAGACCATCGGAAACATCAGGTTCAGCGCCTGTCCGGCCGCTGCCTGCATCATGGCGCGCAACTGGTGGCGCAGGATCGCCGGCCGGTCGAGACCGATCCGGATTGCGCGCCAGCCCATTGCCGGATTGTCGTCTTTCGGATCGCGCAGATAGGGCAGCACCTTGTCGCCGCCGATATCCAGCGTGCGGAAGACCACCGGCGCGCCCCCGGCCGCCGCAAGAACCCGCATGTAGATTTCCGCCTGTTCGCCGACATCCGGGAAATTCTGGCGGACCATGAACGGGATCTCGGTGCGGTACAGGCCGATGCCGTCGACGCCGTGGTCGGCAAAATCGTTCAGCTCGACCAGGAGGCCGGCATTCTGGTTGAGCGACACGCGCACGCCGTCGCGGCTGACCGGCTCGAGATCCCGCAACGCCGTGTAGAGCGCCAGCCGCTTGGCCCGGTCCCGCACGCTGTTCTCGAACAGGGTGCGGACATCCTCGGTCGGCCGCACGAACACCTGTGCATTGTCGCCGTCCAGAATGACGGGGTCGCCCGCTTCGATACGGGCGAGGCAGCCGGCGACCCGGCCGACGACCGGAATATCCATCGCCCGGGCCATGATGGCGGCATGGGACGTCGGCGAGCCTTCCTCCAGAACGATCCCGCACAGCCGGCTCTGGTCGTAGTCCAGCAATTCTGCCGGCCCGAGATTCCGGGCGAACACCACAATCCGGTCCGCCGCCGGCGCCTCGGGCGCTGCCGGCGCATCGCTCGACGCCGACAAGTGCTGAAGCAGGCGATTGCCCAGATCGTCGAAGTCCGCCATCCGGGCCCGGAGGTAGGGATCCTGGATCGTGGCCATGCGGGCGCTGGTCGCCTCCTGAACCTTGGCGACGGCAGCGTCTGCGGTCAGGCCCTCGCCGATCGCTTCGCGGATGCGGTGCAGCCAGCCCCGGTCCTCGGCGATCAGGCGGTAGGTTTCGAGAATCTCCCGGCTTTCCGAGCCGCTTTCCAGACGGTCGTCGGAAAGCATGACATCCAGCGCGTCGTACATCGATGTCAGCGCTGCATTGAGCCGCTCCAGCTCGAGCGCCGGATCCTCGGCGACGACATTGACGATGCGCGGCCGGTCGCGATGGACGACGGCTTCGCCGGTCGCCGGCCCGCCATGCAGCTTCAGCCCGGTCAGGCGCAGGGGCAGCAGCGCGATGCCGTCGGCCTCGCGCAGCTCGTCCCGGCTGACCAGATCGCCGGACCCGACCATCTCGGCCACGACCATGGCCACCGTCTGGAGGGTCTCGACCTCTTCGTCGGTATAGTGGCGCTGCGTGCGGTTCTGGACGGCGAGCACGCCGACGACCCGGCTGTTGCGCAGGACCGGCACACCCATCATCGAATGATAGATTTCCTCGCCGGTTTCCGGCCGGTAGGCGAACCCGGGATGGGCCTGCGCGTTCGACAGGGCGACCGGCCGGGCGCGCGCCGCGACATCGCCGATCACGCCCTCGCCGATGCGCAGGCGGGTCTTGTGCACCGCCGCCTTGTTCAGGCCTTCGGTGGCGTAGAGTTCCAGCACGTCGCCGGCGCGCCGCAGATACAGCGAACAGACCTCGGCGACCATGTTGGCCGCGATCAGGGAGACGATCCTGTCGAGCCGGGCCTGACCGGAGATCGTCTGGGCGCCGGCCATGACATTGCGGATGCGCCGGAGCAGCCGCCGGATATCCGACAGCCCGCCGGCCGGCAGCCGCGGCGCCGCGCCAATGCTGTCGGTCGATCCGGGCAGTTCGGTCATCGCAGACCCGCTTCCTTCCCGCTGCGGCCCGTTCGCCGCGCCCGGAGGCCGGGTGGGGCGGCGCGGGCCGGCCGGCTTATTCTGCGTCCAGGCCGTAGGCCGAATGCAGGGCGCGCAGCGCCAGCTCGGTATATTCCTCGGCGATCAGAACGCTCACCTTGATCTCGGACGTCGAGATCACCTGGATGTTGATACCCTTTTCGGCCAGGGTCCTGAACATCCGCTGGGCAACGCCGGCATGGCTGCGCATGCCGACGCCGATGACCGATACCTTGACCACATTCGCATCGTGATCGAGCCGGCCGTAGCCGATCGCATCGCACGAGCGCTCTATGGCGTCGATGGCGCGCTGACGGTCGCCTTCCGGCACAGTGAAGGTGATGTCCGTCTCGTCGCCGTCCTCCGACACATTCTGGACGATCATATCGACATTGATCGCGGCGTCGGCAAGTGGGCCGAATATGGCGGCGGCGACGCCCGGCTTGTCGGCGACCCGCGCGACCGTGATCTTGGCTTCGTCCCGGCTGTAGGCGATGCCGCTGATGATTTCCTGTTCCACGATCTCGTCCTCATCCACGACCAGCGTTCCCGGCGCGTCCTCGAAGGAAGACCGCACCTGGATGCGCACATGGTGCTTCATGCCCATTTCGACGGCGCGAGTCTGCAGCACCCGGGCGCCCTGGGAGGCGCTCTCCAGCATTTCCTCGTAGGTGATCCGGTCCAGCTTGCGCGCCTTGGCGACAATCCGCGGATCGCAGGTATAGACGCCGTCGACATCGGTAAAGATATCGCAGCGGTCGGCGTTCAGCGCCGCGGCCAGCGCGACGGCGGAGGTATCGGAGCCGCCGCGGCCCAGCGTGGCGATCCGGCCATCCGGCGAGATGCCCTGAAAGCCGGGCAAGATGCCGACCCGTCCCTGCCCCAGATCGGCTTCGAGCGCCGCGGTATCGATATTTTCGATGCGCGCCTTGGTGTGGGCGCCGTCGGTGCGGATCGGCAATTGCCAGCTCGTCCAGGACCGCGCCGCAATGCCCATGTCCTGCAGGACGATCGCCAGCAGTCCGATGGTGACCTGCTCGCCGGTCGAGACCACCAGGTCGTATTCCCGGGGGTCCGCCGCGGCCGAAGCCTCCCGGGTCCAGGCCACGAGCTGATCCGTCGTCCCGGCCATGGCGGACAGAACGACGGCGACCTCGTTGCCGGCCGCAACCTCGCGCTCCACCCGCGCCGCGACACTCCGGATGCGCTCCATGTCGCCGACAGAGGTGCCGCCGAATTTCTGAACGATGCGCGCCATCGGTATCCCTGGGGTATGGCGAACGGAACGGGCGCTCTGCCGGCCTTTCGCCGGCGGCGGTTTGCCGCCGGCCGGGCGCGCCATACATATGGAAGCGTCTGGAAGAGGGCAACCGGGACGCCATGACCGACGCACCGCAAGATCGCCGCAGCGCAGCCGGTCCCGAGGCCCGGGCCGCCCGGGCGACGGTCGACGAGGCCGAAATCGCGCGCTTCGCCGCCATGGCCGACGAATGGTGGGACCCGCGCGGCAAGTTTGCGCCGCTGCACCGGCTGAACCCGGCGCGCCTGCGCCTGATCCGCGATGCAATCTGCCGGAATTTCGGCCTGGACCCGGCGATCGACCGGCCGTTCGAAGGGCTGCGCATTGTCGACCTCGGCTGCGGCGGCGGCCTGGTCTGCGAGCCGATGGCGCGGCTGGGCGCCGCTGTGACCGGGATCGACGCCGGGGTCGAAACGGTCGAGATCGCGCGGGCCCATGCAGAGCGGTCGGGGCTTGAGATAGATTACCGGCACGGCACGGCTGAGGCGCTGGCCGGCGCCGGCGAAGCCTTCGATGTCGTCCTGAACCTGGAAGTCGTCGAGCATGTTGCGGATGTCGCCGCCTTCATGGCGGCGGCCGGCGCCCTGGTAAAGCCGGGCGGCCTCCAGATCGTCGCCACCCTCAACCGCACGCTGCGCTCGATGGCGCTGGGAGTCGTCGCGGCGGAATATGTCCTGCGCTGGGTGCCGCCCGGCACCCATGACTGGCGCAAATTTCGGAAACCGTCCGAAGTCGCAGCGCACTTGCGCGCCGCCGGCCTGACCGTCGGGCAGGTCTCCGGCCTCGTCTACAATCCGCTGACCGACAGCTGGCAGGAGAGCGACGACCTCGGCGTCAACTACACGATGGTCGCGCAGAGGCCTTCGTGAACGGCGAAGGCCAGCCTCGTATGCTGATCCTCGCCGGCCCGAACGGCGCGGGGAAAACGACGTTTTCCGGGTCGCTGCTGGAAGGGGAAGAACGGACTTTTCAGTTTTTGAACGCCGATATCGAAGCCCTGCGCCTGTCGCCGTCCGACTATTCGGCAGGCGCCGTTCCGGCTGCACGCAATGTATTGCAGCAATTGGACGAGAATCTGCGCAAGAGACAGAGTTTTGCCATCGAGACGACCTTGTCCGGTCGAGCGCGCTTGAGACATGTTCGCTTTGCAGTCGCAGAAGGTTGGGCGGTCGAACTTTACTTTCTGTGGCTCAGGACAGTCGACCTTGCACGAGCAAGGGTTGCAGCCAGAGTAAGCGCGGGCGGTCACGACATTCCAGGAGATGTCGTAATGCGCCGCTATTTTCGCGGCTTAATTTTGCTGCCGCTTTATTGCAGGGAAGTGTCTCGCTGGACTATCCTTGACAATTCCGGCAGGGAATTGAAAAGAATCGCGTCGGGCAGCAAAACTCAAATAATTGTAGACCATAAAGAACTATTTTCAGAAATTATTTCGTATTCGAAAGGGTCTTGGCAATGACGGCAGACAAAGAATTGCAAGTATTTTCAAATAATGCGGAACGAATTCTACGAAGTGCTGTTAGAAGAGCACTTCGGCAACACTATCGTTCCGGTGAGTTTGTTGTTTATTACAATAATGGGAAAATTTATCGTACAAACAAACCCGGCACCAAAGGCACTGTCGTTTCGCCCGACAAGTCGAAATCCGCCTGACCGTCGTTGACATCCTGCCGGCCGGCCGATCGGATATCCGGCTTGGCCGGCGCCCGGTACCGAAAGCGGGCGGGATCACTCCGCCGGCGCAGGTACGGCGGCGTCGTGCGCGGTAACGCGGGGCCGGAAGGTGCGCACGACCAGCGCCATGAGCGCCGGGATGATCAGCAGGGTCAGCACGGCCGAGAGGGTGAGCCCCCCGAGCACGACCGAGCCCAGCCCGCGATAGAGTTCCGATCCGGCGCCGGGGAACAGGACGAGCGGCGCCATGCCGATCACGCTGGTCATGGTCGACATGAAGATCGGCCGCATCCGGTGGCGGGTCGCCACGAGGATGGCGCTTCGCGGGTCCATACCCTGGTCGCGGGCCAGGCGGAGCGTCCCGTCGACCAGCAGGATCGCGTTGTTGACCACCGTGCCGATCAGGATGACGAAGCCGAGCAGCGTCAGCATGTCCAGAGGCTGGCGCACATATTCGTTCAGCAGGGCGAGGCCGAGGATGCCGCCGGCGGTCGCCAGCGGCACCGAGAAGATGATGATGAAGGGATAGAGGAAACTCTCGAACAGGATCGCCATCACCAGATAGACGATCGCGATCGCCATCAGGAGCTGCCAGACCATGGCGTTCCAGGTTCGGGTCAGCTGGTCGGCTTCGCCCGACAGGTTGATCTTCACGCCTTCCGGCAATCCCTGTTTCTCGAGCGCGGGGATCACCTGCTCGCGCAGGATGTCCATGGCGGCTTCGAGCGCGATCGCCTTGGACGGGCTGACCTCCAGCGTGACCGTCCGGTTGCGCTCGGTATGGCGGATCTCGGTCGCGCCGGACGTGACCTCGACCCGGGCCAGCGAGCGGACCGGCACGATCTTGCCGGACGGCGTCACGACGGGAATGCTCTCGATCCCCTGCGTTGTCCGGATGCTGCGTTTCGGGCCGGTCAGCATCAGGTCGGTGCGCCGGCCGCCGACCGTGACTTCGGCGACCCGCAGCCCGTCGTTGAAGGCGTCGATGGTCGACGCCAGTTCGCGTGCATTGACGCCGACTTCGTCGAGCCTGGTCCGGTCGGGGATGACCTTGACTTCCGGCGCCCCGAGACTGAGGCCGGGGCGCGGCCGGATTTGCGTGCCGCCGCTACGCGGCAGGAAGCGGTTGATGATGAAGAAAGCCTGCTGCGCCACCTGGAGATTCCGGCCCAGGTCGGGACCGGAAATATCGAAATTGATGACCCGGCCGCCGCCGATGCCGCGGCCGAACAGCGAGGGCTGGAAGGTCCGGCCGAAGGTCCCCGGTTCCTTGCGCAGGGTTTTCTGGATGATCGGGATCAATTCGCCGGCCCGGGTCGGATCGACCGCCGCGGCGCCGACGATGGTGAGCGTATTGCGCGCCACGAAGAAAAAGCGCGAAATCTGGGGCGGGCCCCTGGACGCCGCATTCTCTTCGCCGAGCCCGAGCGTTGCCATCACGCGCTCGGGCAGGCCCGGCGGTTTGCGCGTTCTGCCGCGCACAACGCCCTCGCCGGTCGCAAGATAGGATTCCAGGTCCGCTTCCACGCTGCGCGCGATGCCGGTCACCGTATCCAGATTGTAGCCCGGCGGCGGTAGCGAGAGGGCGATCACCAGATTGCGGTTGCCGGTGGGCAGGTATTCCAGCTTCGGCAGCAGCTTCCAGGTGGCGAAAGCCGCGCCGCCGGACACCGACGCCGCCACCAGGATCGCCAGAATGCGGTAGGACACGACCAGCGCGGTAAACTTCATCACGACCCAGACGAACAGCCGGGCCAGATGATCGATCCCCGGCAGGGGAAGCCGGAAGGGCGGCGGGTCGGGACGTCGTTCGGCTGTGTCCGCCGGCCGGTCTCCCGGGATGCCTGCCGGGGCGCCTGCCGGGACGCCTGCCGGCGGCGGACGACGCCGGCGCGACGCACCCCGGGGCCGCAGCAGCCAGGAGGCCAGCGCCGGTATCAGGGTGACGGCGACCAGCAGCGACAGGATGACGGAAACCGATATGGCAACCGCGATATCGCGGAACAGCTGACCGACCTCAAGCTCCAGCACGAGAATGGGGATGAACACCATCACCGTCGTGAGCGCGGATACGAGAACGGCGCCCCACACCTGGCTCGCCCCTTCGAAGGCGGCCTGCCGGATGGGTTTGCCCTGTTCCCTCAGGCGGAAAATGTTCTCCAGCACAACGATGGCGGCATCGACCACCATGCCGACGGCAAACGCGATGCCGGCCAGCGAAATCACGTTGATCGAGCGGCCGAGCGCCGCCATGGCGACGAAAGAGCCGATAACGGACACCGGGATCGCCAGCGAGATCACCAGAGTCGCCCGCGGCGAGCGCAGGAAAAGCAGCAGGATCAGCGCCGCCAGCAGGCCGCCGACCCAGATATTCTGCGTCACCAGATCGATCGCGGAGTGGATATAGTCGGTCTCGTCGTAGACCTGATCGGCATGCAGCCCGGCCGGATTCAGCACCGTCCGGTTGAGTTCCGCTACTCGCGCGCGAACCAGGCCCATCACCTGAATCACATTGGCGCCGGTATCGCGCAGCACGTTGAAGACCAGCGCCGGCCGGCCGCTGGCCCGGATGCTCGCGGTCGGATCCTTGTAGCCGAACCGGATTTCGGCAATATCGGCCAGCGTCACCCGGGCGACCCGTCCGGATGCCTTGTCCTCGACCGTGCGGATCAGGACGCGCCGCGCCGCGTCGACTGCTGTCAACTCGCCTTCGAAGCGCACCACATAACGCCGTTTGCCTTCGTTCACCTCGCCGGCCGACAGCGCGATGTTGGCGCGTTGCAGGGCCGAGACGACCGCCGGGATCGTCAGGCCGTACTGCGCCATTTCCGCAGGTTTCACGACAATGCGCAGCTCTTTCGCGCTGCCGCCGTAGAAATTGGTGCCGGAGACGCCTTCGAGCCGCTCCATGCGTTCGATGACGAAATCCTCGATGAAATCGCCATAGGTGTGGATCGGGCGATCGTTGCCCTCGAGTCGCGTAACGACGAACCAGGCAATGGGATTGTCGTCGGACCCCTGGGTCTGGATCTGCGGCCGCTGCACCTCGTCGGGATAGCCGACCACCCTGTCGAGCCTGTTGGCGACCAGCAGGATGGCCCGGTCCATATTCTGGCCGATCTGGAACTCCAGCGTGATCCGCGACCGGCCGGTGCTGGCGGTAGAGACGATCCGCTCGACCCCCTCGACGCCCTTCAGGACGTCTTCCTGCCGGTTCAGGATTTCGCGCTCGACTTCGGCCGGCGCAGCGCCGGGCCACCGGGTCGTGACGGTCAGGTTGGGTTTGCGGACGTCCGGGGTGAGCTGGATCGGGATCTGTTGCAGCGCCACGAAGCCGAACATGACGATCATCAGCACTCCGGCCACGACCGCGACCGGCCGGTCCAGGGCTGTCCGGATCAGGTTCACTTCAGTTCGCCGGGCTTCGGTCCGCGGGGCCGCGGTTCCCCGGATCGCGATTTCCCGGATCGCGATTTCCGGGTCGGCGTTGCGCCGCTGCGCCCATCGGCGGACGATGCCGCACCGCCTGTCCGGGCCGCAGCCGCTCGTTGCCGCGCACCACCGCGATATCGCCCGGCGCCGCGCCGGCGAGCACGACGAACCGGGACCCGATTGCGTCGCCGAGCCTGACCGGGCGGGGTACGGCGCGGCCGCCCTCGACCAGGAAGACCAGGCGCGTGGCCCCGCGATTGACGATGGCGTCCTTGTGAACCGAAACCACGGTGCGCGTCGCCCCAAGCGGTACGTCGACGGTAACCGCCTGGTTGATCGAGAAGCGGACCGCCGGAACGGCATCGACCGGCACAAGGCGGACCGCCTGGGTGCGGGTCAGCGCGTTCTGCATCGGCAGCACGGCGCGCACCCGCGCCCGGCGCGGAACGCCGCCGTCGCGCAGCTTGAAGCTGATGACCCTGCCGGGCCGCAGGCCGTTCAGACGATCGGCCGGCACATCGGCTTCGATCTCGACATCGGTATCGTTCACCAGTTCGACAACCGCGGCGCCGTCTTTCAGATAGGCCCCCAGCTCGGTCGCCTTGCGCACCACAACGCCATCGAAAGGCGCAACCACGACGGCCCCTTCGATCGCGAGCTGGGCCAGCCGCACGTTGGCTTTGGCGCGGGCCAGCCGATGCACCGCCGTATCGTAGCGCGACCGGGCGAACGCGGCCGACCGGTTGGTGCGCAGCGCCTCGAACCGTTTCAGTTCCTGCTGGGACAGTTCCAGTTCCGCCGTCTCGTAAGCGAGGCGGGCTTCGGCCGCACTGGTATCCTGCCGCGCCAGAATCCGGCCTTTCCCGACATGCTCGCCGACCGCGACATCGATGGCGACGACCGATCCGGCGACCCGCGCGGCGATGACGCCCTTCCGGGTGGCGACGATGCGGCCGATCACCGGCTCGGTCCGGGTCAGCGGACCCTCGCGCACCGGATCGACGCCGACGAACATCGGCGGCCTGCCGCCCGGTCGACCGCCGGTTCGAGGCTTGCCGCCCGCACCGGGCCCGGCCCCTTTGCCCCCGCCGGCCCGGCGGCGCATCTCCTGCGAGTTCCGATTGCCGGGTTTGGCGCCCGGCCCGCCACGCGCATCGGCCGGCGGGCGGCCCTGCTGCCGTTCCCGCCGCCAATCCTGCTGCCTGTCGCGCTGCTGGGCTTGAGGCTCGGCCTTGGCTTCGGCCCCGGCGGCATTGCCGTCGGCCGCCGTTGCGGCAAGGCACAACATCGCCGCCGCTCCCATGAGCAACCGGCGCGCCACGCCAGGCCCGCGCGTTATTGCTGCCGTATTCACGGCTCGGTACCGTTCTCCAACCCAGGGGCGTCAAGTAACGGCCATAAGGCCTTGGCGGCGCCCCGATTTGTCATGATATGGTCTCCAAAGACGATCGATCCACCGGTAAATTCCCGCGATCGGGAGTCGGCGCCGCAGGGCGCAAGAAGACCGCCGCCGGGAATATCCGAGCCAGTCGAGGGCGCGTGACCACAGCCGTATACGCCCATCCGGCCTGCCTGGACCATCGTCCCGGCCGGCACCATCCGGAGCGCCCGTCTCGGATCGCCGCCGTGCACGAGGGCCTCAAGGAAGCCGGCATCGCCGGCCTCGCGCGCCGGGAAGCGCCGGAGATCGACCCCGCGCTGCTGCATCTGATGCATCCGTCTGCACTGGTCGACCGTGTCCTCGCGCCGATCGGGGACGACGAGCGCCGCTGGATCGACGGCGACACTGTGATGAGTGCCGGCTCGGCGGAGGCCGCCCTGCGCGCCGCGGGCGCCGTTTGCGCCGCGATCGATTCGGTCATGGCGGGTGAGATCGACAACGCCTTCTGCGCGGTGCGGCCGCCGGGACACCATGCCGAGCCGGGCAGGGCCATGGGATTCTGCCTGTTCAACAATGTCGCCGTCGGCGCCCTTTATGCGCGGGAGAAACACGGGATCGGCCGGATCGCGGTGGTGGATTTCGACGTTCATCACGGCAACGGCACCCAGGCGGCTTTCGAGACGGACGGCGATCTGTTCTACGCCTCGACCCATCAATGGCCGCTTTATCCCGGCACCGGTGCGGCCGGCGAGACCGGCGTCGGCAATATCTGCAACGTCCCGCTGGCCGCAGGCAGCGGCTCGATCGAATTCCGGCGGGCGATGTCGGAGACCGTCCTGCCGGCGCTCGAAGCGTTCCGGCCGGAAACGATCCTGGTCAGCGCCGGCTTCGACGCCCACAAGGACGATCCGCTGGCCGGGCTGAAATTCCGCACCGAAGACTATGGCTGGGTGACGGCGCGGCTTGCGGAGATCGCAGCGGGCCTGTGCAGCGGCCGCCTGGTGTCGGCGCTGGAAGGCGGATACGACCTGTCGGCGCTGGCCGATAGCGTTGCGGTCCATGTCGCGGCGCTCGCTGAAGCCGGCCGAATCTGAACGCGGCTGCGATCGACCCCTGTCGGAACAGATTGTCGCAGTTTCGATTGCGTCAGGCGGCGAAAACGCAAATAATGCCTCGATTCGCGAACCCCTCCGGCTGCCGAACCCCGCTTCATGTCCGACACATCCGATCCTGCCGAATCCGCCGCTCCCGATCTTTCGGCTCTCAGCTTCGAAGAAGCGCTCGCCGAACTGGAGAGGATCGTGCGCGATCTGGAGACCGGGCAGGCGAAACTGGACGATGCGATCGCCGCCTACGAACGGGGCGCGGCCCTGAAACGGCATTGCGAAGCGAAATTGCGCGACGCGCAGGCCAAGGTCGACAGGATCGTCACGGGGCCGGACGGACATAACCGGCTGGAGCCCGCCGAACTGGACTGATCCCCCCGAACGATAGCGAACCCGGCACGACCGCCCCCCAACTTCCGGAAGACCCGTGACCGACGATTCCCGCCTGACTGCGGCGATGGCCGAAGTCGCCGACCGGATCGAAAAGACCCTGACCGCCCTGCTGCCCCGGGGCAACGGGCCGGAAGCCCGCGTGTTCGAGGCCATGGCCTATTCCGCGCTGGATGGCGGCAAGCGGCTGCGGCCGTTCCTGGCGGTGGAGACGGCCCGGTTGTTCGACGTGCCGGACAGCCGCAGTCTGCGCGCGGGCGCCGCGATTGAGTTCGTGCATTGCTATTCGCTGGTCCACGACGACCTGCCGGCGATGGACGACGACGACCTGCGCCGCGGCCGGCCGTCCAACCATATCGAGTTCGACGAAGCGACCGCGATCCTGGCCGGCGACGCCCTGCAAACCCTGGCATTCGAGGTATTGGCCGATCCGGCGACCCACCCGGACGGCAATGTCCGGGCCGACCTGGTCGCGGCGCTCGCCTCGGCCGCCGGCGCACAGGGCATGGTCGGCGGCCAGATGTTCGACATCGCTGCCGAGACCGCCGGCGCCGCCTTCACCCTGGAACAGATCACGCGGTTGCAGCGGATGAAGACCGGCCGCCTGTTCGACGTATCGTGCCAGGCCGGCGCGATCCTGGGCGGAGCGAGCGAAGCGGAACGGGCGGCCCTGGCGGCCTATACCGACGCCCTCGGCCTCGCCTTCCAGATCGCCGACGACATCCTGGATGAAACCGGCGATGCAGCCGAAATCGGCAAGCAGGTGGGCAAAGACGCCGCCGCCGGGAAAGCCACCTTCATCTCGGTCCTCGGCCTTGACGTTGCCCGCGATCGGGCCAGATCGATTGCACTACAGGCAGTTAAGGTGTTGGAATGTTTCGGAACGCGCGCCGATCTCCTGCGGCAAGCTGCACATTTTGTCGTGGGCCGACGCGCATGATGCGATACGGTTGAGCCGGAAATTCCGCGCCGGAGGCGAGATTCGACATGTCCGAGACCAGCAAGACTCCCTTGCTCGACAAGATCGGGTCGCCGGCGGACCTGCGCAAGCTCGATGTCAAAGAACTGCGCCAGTTCGCCGATGAATTGAGGGCCGAGACGGTCGAGGCCGTGTCCGTAACCGGCGGCCACCTCGGCGCCGGCCTCGGCGTCATCGAGCTGACCGCGGCAATCCACTATCTGTTCAACACGCCGGACGACATCCTGATCTGGGATGTCGGCCATCAATGCTATCCCCACAAGATCCTCACCGAGCGCCGCGACCGGATCCGCACGATCCGCCAGGGCGGCGGCCTCTACGGTTTCACCAAGCGGTCCGAGAGCGTCTACGACCCCTTCGGCGCGGCGCACAGCTCGACCTCCATTTCCGCCGGGCTGGGATTCGCCGTGTCGGGCGAATTGCAGAAAAAGGAAGGCCGCAACGTCATCGCCGTGATCGGCGACGGCGCCATGAGCGCCGGCATGGCGTATGAGGCCATGAACAACGCGGCGGTTACGGGCTCGCGCCTGATCGTCATCCTGAACGACAACGATATGTCGATCGCGCCGCCGGTCGGCGGGCTGTCGGCCTATCTCAGCCGGCTGATTTCCTCGCGCAGTTTCCGGTCCGTCCGTCACCTCACCATGATGCTGGCCGAGAAGTTTCCGCGCCAGATCGAGAAGGCGGCCCAGCGGGCGGAGGAATATGCCCGCGGCCTGCTGACCGGCGGCACGCTTTTCGAGGAACTCGGCCTTTACTATGTCGGCCCGATCGACGGCCACAATCTGGACCACCTGGTCCCGGTGCTGAAGAACGTCCGGGACGATCCGCAGGGCGGTCCGATCCTGGTCCACTGCGTCACCCAGAAGGGCAAGGGCTACGAGCCGGCCGAAGCCTCCGCCGACCGGTATCACGGCGTCGGCAAGTTCGATGTCGTCACCGGCGAGCTCTACAAGGCGCCGTCGAATGCGCCGAGCTACACGAAGGTGTTCGCCAACGCGCTCATCAAGGAGGCGGAGAAGGACGACAAGATCGTGGCGATCACCGCCGCCATGCCGTCGGGCACCGGGGTAGACCTGTTCGGCAAGGCGTTCCCGGAACGCACCTTCGACGTCGGCATCGCCGAGCAGCATGCGGTGACCTTCGCCGGCGGCCTCGCCGCCGACGGCATGAAGCCGTTTTGCGCGATCTATTCGACCTTCCTCCAGCGCGGCTACGACCAGGTCGTCCACGACGTGGCGATCCAGAAGCTGCCGGTGCGTTTCGCCATGGACCGGGCCGGCCAGGTCGGCGCCGACGGCCAGACCCATGCCGGCTCGTTCGACATCGCCTATCTCGGCTGCCTGCCCGGCTTTGTGCTGATGGCCTGCGGGGACGAATCCGAGCTCGTCCATATGGTAGCGACGGCGGTCGCCATCGACGACCGGCCCTGCGGCTTCCGCTTTCCGCGCGGCGAAGGCGTGGGCGTCGACATGCCGGAGGAAGGCGTGCCCATGGAGATCGGCAAGGGCCGGATCGTGCGCGAGGGCAACGCCGTCGCCATCCTGTCCTACGGCCAGCGATTGCAGGATTCGCTGACGGCGGCGGACGAACTGGCGGCGCGCGGCTGGAGCACGACCGTCGCCGACGCGCGCTTCGCCAAGCCGCTCGACGAGGATATGATCCGGCGCCTCGCCCGCGAACATGAGGTGCTGATAACCGTCGAAGAGGGATCGGTCGGCGGTTTCGGCAGCTTCGTCGGCCAGTTCATGAGCCATGACGGCCTGCTCGACCGCGGCACGCTCAAATTCCGTCCGATGGTCCAGGCCGACCGCTTCTTCGACCAGGACAAGCCGGAAAAACAGGTCGAGGCAGCGGGCCTGAGCACGCGCCACATCCTGCGCACCGCTCTGACCGCCCTCGGCCAGGACGCCGGGGAACTGGAGCTGACGGCGTAGGGGTAGCCCGCACACGGCCGATCCGGCTGAAACCATTCGGTAATGAAGCCGCATTACGGTTACGAACGGTTCCAACAAATTTCCAAGAGGACAGTTCCATGAAACGCATAGTCCAAATCGTCGCCGTGGCCGCCCTTGCCATGGTGGTCGCCAACGCCGCGCAGGCCGCGTCCGGCAAACTGGTCGTCTACACCAGCCAGCCGGCGAAAGACGCGCAGCAGACCGTCGACGCCTTTGCGAAGAAAAATCCGCAGGTCAAGGTTACATGGATCCGCCAGGGCACGACCAAGATGATGGCCAAGGTGCGCGCCGAGATCGCCGCCGGCAGCCTGAAAGCGGACGTGCTGCTGATCGCCGACATGGTGACCATGGAGGGCCTCAAGCAGGAAGGCCGCCTGCTGGCCCACAAGGGCGCGAATATGGCAGGCTACGACCCGGCGCTCTACGACAAGGACCGGACCTATTTCAGCACCAAGCTGATCACGACCGGCATCATCTACAACACCAACGGCAAGATGAAGCCGACGTCCTGGACCGATCTGTTGAAGGCAGACGCCAAGGGCCAGATCGCCATGCCGAGCCCGCTCACCTCGGGCGCCGCGACCATCCACATGCAGGCGATCAAGAACAGCCCCGCCCTGGGCTGGAACTTCTATAAGGGCCTGGCGGCGCAGCAGGCGTCTGCCGCCGGCGGCAACGGCCGGACGCTGAAGCGGGTCGCCAGCGGCGAGAAGCTGTACGGCATGATCGTCGATTTCATGGCGATCCGCGCCAAGGCCAAGGGCTCGCCGGTCGAGTTCGTCTTTCCGAAGGAAGGCGTCAGCATGGTGAGCGAGCCGGTCGCCATTATGAAATCGACGAATAATCCCGAGGCCGCCAAAGCCTTCGTCGATTTCCTGCTGTCGAAGGAAGGCCAGCAGTTCGCCCAGCGGCAGGGCTACCTGCCGGCGCACTCCGAAGTGGCGGGGCCGAAAGGCTTTCCGGCGCGCGCGAAGATCAAGCTGATGACCTTCGATCCGGCCAAGGCTCTGGCCGATGTCAAGAACAGCCGGAAAGAGTTCGCCGATCTCTTCGCGAAGTAATCCGGTTTGAAAATCCCGGCGCCGCGGGCGGCGGGCGGCGAACTCTATTGGCTCGCCGCCCTGGTCGTCTTCGTCGGGATTATCGCCGTCCTGCCGATCGTCAGGCTGCTCTGGGAAGGCGCGGGCCCGTACCTTGCCGGCAACGAAAGCCCGCTGGTCGAGGTGCTCTCGGACCGGACAACCTGGCGCGCGACCTGGCGGTCCCTCGAGACCGCGCTGGGCGGCGCGGCGCTGTCCCTCGTGCTCGGCACCCTGTTCGCGCTGCTGGTCGCGCTGACCGACCTGCGCGCCAAGCTGGTCCTCACCTTCTGTTTCATGATTCCGCTGATGATCCCGCCGCAGGTCACGGCGCTCAGCTGGATCCAGGTGTTCGGCACATCCAGCACCCTGCTCACCCTGCTCGATCTCGCCCCGGCGCCGGGCTCGAAACACCCGCTCTATTCCCGGGAAGGCATCGTGATGCTGCTGGGCATCCAGCACGCGCCGCTGGTCTTCCTGACGGTGCGGGCCGGGCTGCGCAGCCTGCCGCGCGAGGCGGTGGAAGCGGCGCGCATGGCAGGCGCGGGAACGCAGACCGTGCTCCGAACCATCATTCTTCCGCTGATGACGCCGACGCTCACCGTGGGCGTGGCGCTCGCCTTCGTCTCGAGCATCGGCAATTTCGGCATCCCGCTGTTCCTCGGCCAGCCGGCCGGATACCAGACCCTGCCGGTGCTGATCTTCTCGCGCCTTTCGGGTTTCGGGCCTTCGATCATTTCCGAAGTGGCCGTGCTCGCCATTCTCGTCAGCGCGATCGCCGCCATCGGCGTTGCGGTCCAGTCCTGGCTGATGCGGCGCGGCGATTTCCGGACCATCGGCGTGCCGAGCCGGCCGCTCGCCTTCGCGCTGGGGTCCTGGCGCCTGCCGGCCGAAGCCGGATGCTGGCTGGTCATCCTGCTGGTGCTCGTCCTGCCGGTCACCGCCCTGATCGCGATCACGCTGGTGCCGGCCTTCGGCGTGCCGCTGACCTGGAACAGCCTGACCGTCGACGCCTATGTCGAGGTGTTGTGGCGCCAGGCGGTGACCGTCCGGGCCTTCCAGAACAGCGGCTTTCTGGCGGCCACCGCAACGATCCTGCTCGTGCTCGCCAGCGTCCCGATGGCGTATTTTATCGCCTGGCGGCGCAGCCGGCTGGCCGGCGCCCTCGGCACCGTCATCGACATCCCCTACGCCATGCCCGGAATCGTGCTGGCGATCGCCGCGATCCTGGTGTTTCTGAAGCCGTTGCCGGTTATCGAATACAGCCTGTACGGCACCCTGTGGATCATTCTGGTCGCCTATCTCGGCCGGTTCGCGACCCTGGCGGTGCGCCCCGCGATCGCCGGGCTGACCCAGATGGACCGCGGCATGGACGAAGCGGCGCGCATGACCGGCGCCGGTTTCGGCTTTCGCCTGCGCACCGTGATCGGACCGCTGACCCTGCCGCTCACGGCGGCCGGCGGCATTCTGGTATTCCTGACCGCCTTCAACGAGCTGACGGTCTCGGCCTTGCTCTGGTCGAGCGGGTCGGAAACGCTGGGCGTCGTACTCTATAATCTGGACGAGAGCGGCAACCACATCCAGGCGGCGGCGATCGCGGTCGTATCGATCGTCGTTATCGTCGCGCTGATGTTCGCGGCGCATTTCGCCGGCCGCAGACTGCCGGCCGGCGTGCTGCCCTGGCGGGATTGAATGCGCCGTCAGGCAGCGCCGACCGGCGTAACCGATTCGACGGCGACCCGGACCGTATCGCCGGCGCCGGGCGGCCGGTCGGCGCAAGCGAGGTGCAGACCCGCCCCGGCCGCGGCAACGGGCGCCAGATCGACCAGCCAGCTGCTGCCGCGGTAGACGGTTCGCAGGACCCGCGCCTCGATTGCGCCGTCCGGGGCGATCCGGCAACGGTCGGGCCGGACGCACACCGTCGCGACGCCGCCCGCTCCTGCACCCGACGTCGGAAGCGGGATTTCCTGCCCGTACAGATCGGCGACGGCGATGGCGCCGTCCCGACGCAACACCGGAACCTCCAGCACCGCGCCCTCGCCGATGAACCGGGCGACCGTCTCGTCCGCGGGCCGGCTGTAAATCCTCTCCGGGCTGTCGATCTGCGCGAACCGGCCATCGAACATGACGGCGATTCGGTCGGCCATCGCCATCGCCTCGGCCTGGTCGTGGGTGACGTAGATCATGGTCGCGCCGGTTTCGCGATGGAACGCGCCGAACACCTCCATCA
>FZLR01000028.1 GCA_900197615.1 Rhodospirillaceae bacterium Spongia-Bin9 | reverse complement strand
CCCGCCGGGGGCCCCCGGCGGCGGGCCCGGCCCCCCACGGATCGACGATCAGCGAGTGGCCGAAGCAGGCGCCGCCGCCTTCGATCCCGCCATACTGGCAGGGCGAGATCATGTAGCAGCCGTGCTCGATCGCCCGGGCGCGGTTGAGCACATGCCAGTGCGCCTCGCCCGTGACCTTCGTAAAGGCGGCCGGTGCCGCCAGCACGGTCGCGCCGTTGTGGGCGAGCTGGCGGTACAGCGGCGCAAAACGCAGGTCGTAACAGATCGAGAGGCCGAGGCCGCCCCACGGCGTCTGCGCGACGACCGAGCGGTCGCCGGGCGCGATCGTGGCGGATTCGGTCAGCGGACCGGAATCGAGCACAACGTCGAACATGTGGATCTTGTTATAGCGCGCGACGATCCCGCCCGTGCAGTCGATGAGGTAGGACCGGTTTGAAATGCGGCCGTCCGGGTTGAGCACGCCTAGCGAGCCGAGCAGGAACCAGACATTCCATTCCCGCGCCGCTTCGGCGAAGGCCGGCAGCGCCGGATGCTCCGCTTCGGCAAAGGCCGCCGGATGGAACAGGCCGTTCTCTGTGCGCAGGCCGGAGAAATATTCCGGCGTGCAGATCAGATCGGCGCCGGCCTCTGCCGCCTCCTTCGCCAGCCGCAACGTCGTGGCAATGTTGAAGTCGACATCCGGGGTAGCGTTGTTCTGGATGCAGGCGGCGACGAATTTCTCTGACATGGAAGGCTCCTGCCGGCGGACCGCCGGCGATTCGGATCAGGCCCGCACCCGGGACTTGGTCGGGTCGTAAAACGGGAACGGTACGACCTTTGCCGGGATGCGCTTCTGGTGGCCGTCCAGCTTGCCGACCTCGACGGCGGTCCCCTCCTCCGAGGCCGTCACATCCATCCGGCACAGGGCAATGTTCTTGCGCAGGATGGGCGAGCGCATGCCGCTGGTGATCGTGCCGACCTGGGCCCGGCCGATATGGACGCAATCGCCGTGGGCCGCCGCCTCCTGCCCGTCCAGCTCCAGGCCGACCAGCTTGCGCTGCGGCGTCTCCTTGCGCCGGACCAGGGCTTCGCGGCCGACGAAATCCTCGTTCTTGGTCTTGAGCGCCACGGTAAAGCCGATGCCGGCCTCGAAGGGATCGGTCTGGTCGTCGAACTCGTAGCCGGCGAAGATCAGGCCGGCCTCGATCCGCACCAGGTCCAGCGCTTCCAGGCCGAAGGGCGACAGGCCGTGCGGCTCGCCGGCCTGCCAGATGGCGTCCCACACCGCGCCGGCGTCGCGCGGATGGCACCACACCTCGTAGCCCAGTTCGCCGGTGTAACCGGTGCGGGAGACGACGACCGGGATGCCGTTGTGATCGCCGATCCGGCCGATGGCGAAGCGGAACCAGCCCATTTCCTCCATCGAGGGCTGAGCCGGCGGCGTCCACACGACCTCTTTGAGGATGTCCCGGCTCTTAGGGCCTTGGACGGCGACGTTGTGGAGCTGGTCCGTCGACGACCGGACCCAGGCATTGAGGCCCAGTTTCGCCGCCTGCTCGCGCATCCATTCGCCGCCATAGTCGCAGCCGCCGATCCAGCGGAAATTGTCGTCGCCGAGGCGAAACGCGGTGCCGTCGTCGATCATGCCGCCGGTCTCGTAGCACATGGCGGAGTAGACGACCTGGCCGGTCGCCAGCCGCCGGACGTTCCGGGTCAGCGTCCATTGCAGCAGGCGCTCGGCATCCGGCCCCAGGACCTCGAACTTGCGCAGTGGCGACAGGTCCATGATGACGGCCCGCTCGCGGCAGGCCCAGTATTCGTCCAGCGCGCCGCGGTTGGTGAAACTATTGGCCAGCCAGTAGCCGTTGTATTCGGCGAAGTTTCTTGTGTGCCCGGCAAACCGGCTATGGAAGCCGGTTTCCCTGGTGAGCTTCGGATCGGCGTCGGGAGTCATGCGATAAGCCACCGCTTTGGAAAACACGTTCTCGCGCGGGTAGACCCGCACATGGATGTCGGTCGGGTTCCAGCCGTTGGCGCCGTCGATATCGTCCGGACAGGCGGACGAGACGCAGACCATGTCGGTCAGCGCCTGCATCAGCACGTAATCGCCCGGCCGCGACCACGGATTGTCGAAGACGGCCTGATCGGCCTCGAACCCGGTGTTGAAGAAAAAGTTGAGCGCCATCCAGCCGCGCCGCGGCGCGATGCCGAACGGCGCCAGGACCTTGTTGAAATTGTCGGTGCAGTTGACATGGCCGGGATAGCCCATGTCGTCGTAGTATTTCGCCGTGCAGGCAAACAGGAAGCTGTCGTGCCGGCCGCAGGTGTCGCGCACCACCTCGAGCAGCGGCTGTAAATCCTGGTCGTAGAATTTCGACAGCAGCCCCGGCGCCGGATAGGCGTTGCCCATCAGGGTGCGGGTCGCCGTCGCATCGAGGCAAAGTTCCTGCCCCTTTTCGAGGCCGGCAACCGTCAGGGCCTGGAAATCCGAACACTCCCGGCCCTGCACGTCGACGATCTGGATGAACTCTCCGGCCTTGACCTCGTAGGCTTCGGCGGTCCGGGCGGCGACGCGCAGGTCGATGCGCGGATCGGCAAGCGGCTCCGGCACCGGATGTTCGTCCGGCGCGGCCGGGTTGGCGCGGGCGACGAATATCTCGACCGGTGTCGGCGTATCCTGACGGTCGACCCGCATCGCGCCGCCGGGCGCCGCCACGAAGCAGACCAGCGGTCGTTCGGCGGTGAAGGCCGCCTCGTCGCCGGGCCGCGACTCGCCGCCCAGGATGTCTATGGAACGCGCCGCCGCGATATCGAGGCCGCGCCGTTGCAGGCTCGCCGCCAGCGAGCGGGCGGTTTCGTTATCGGCGCCGAGGATGGCCTTCAGGCCTTTGGCCGCTCCGCCGGCCCCCGTGCCCAGCGCCTCCGTATCGGCCGAGCCGTCCGGCGCGAACGCCGCGATCTCGGCGGCCTGCCGCCCTTCCCGGTCGCGCACCGTGACGGTATCGCCGGGTTCGAGGGAAAAGACCGTCGCCGCGCCGCCCTGCGCGACATAGCGCTCGACCCCGAAGCCCAGGGTGGGCAAGCCGGGGATCAGGACGGCGCCGGCCTTCGAGGGCTGCTGCGCCAGCGGCATTTGCGGCGTCTGGATGTTCATTCCAACCCCAACACTTTCTTGCGTTCCCGGGCCCAGGCGTTGATCAGCTGATCGGCCATCAGGCCCATGAAAGCCACGCACAGGCCGACGACCAGCGACTTGCCGGCGTCGTTCTCCGCCTTGGAGCGGAAAATCTCCTGGCCGAGATCCGTGGTGCCGATAAACGCGGCGATCACGACCATGAACAGGGCGTACATGATCGTCTGGTTGATGCCCAGCATGATTGCCGGGAAGGCGAGCGGCATGCGCACCTTCCACAACACCTGGCGCGGCGTGCAGCCGGAGGCGATAGCCGCCTCCACGATGTCGTGGGGCACGGTCTTCAGGCCGAAGATGGTCAGGCGGGTCGTCGGGATCGTCGCGTAGATCACGATCGCCATGATGGCGGCGAAGTCGTTGACGTTGAACAACATGATCGCCGGGATCAGGTAGATGAAAGACGGGAATGTCTGGAAGGTATCGAGGACCAGCTCGACGACCTTCGTCCGCCGTGGCCCGGCGGCGGCCCAGACGCCGACGATCGAACCGATGACGACGCAGACGATCACCGCGAAACTCACCATGTAGGCGGTGATCAGGGTCCGCTCCCAGAAGCCGGCAAAGGCGAGATAGAGGGCGAACAGCGCCTGGATGCCGGCGACCGGCCAGCCGCCGTAATACCAGCCGAGCGTGACCGCGAACACGAGCAGGGCCGACCAGGGCAGCAGCAGGTACAGATCGCGCATCGGGATCAGGACGTGGACCAGCAGCGTATCCTTGATCAGCTCCAGATAGTCGAAGGCGTAGACGACGATGGCGTCGATCATCGCATCCCACATGGGTGCCGTCGTGACGGACAGCGACTTCGGCCACAACTGCAGCGCCGGGATAAACGCCGCCAGGATGTAGGAAATGACGACGACCGCGATGCCGGCCGTCGCGAAGGGATGACGGACGTGGAACGGCCCTTCCCGGGCATGTTCCGGCTGCTTCTCCGCCCAGGCCTGGCTGAGCCGGTCGAGAATGATCGCCATGAAGACGATCACCACGCCGATCTCGAGCGCCTGGCCGATCCACAGGGAGCGCAGCCGGTTCAGCAGATCGTGGCCCAGCCCCTTGGCGCCGACAAAGGACGCGAGGACGACCATCGCCAGACATAGCATTATGACCTGGTTGACGCCGACCATCAGCGTCGGCCGCGCCGCCGGCAGCTCGACTTTCCACAGCATCTGCCGCTTCGTGCAGCCGGCCATGATGCCGGCTTCCCGCACCTCCGGCGACACGCCCTTCAGGCCGAGGATGGTCAGGCGCGACATCACCGGAAAGGCGAAGATGATGGTGGCGATGGTGCCGGCCTTGTGGCCGATGCCGATGAAGATGGCGACCGGGATCATGTATGAAAAATGCGGCAGCGCCTGCATGACGTTGAGGACCGGCCACAGCACCTTCTCGAACCACGCCTTCTTGTAGGCGACGATGCCGAGCGCCACCCCGATCGCGCCGGCGACGGGCGCGGCCACCAGCACCACCGACAGGGTGACCATCGACAGTTCCCATTTGCCGAAGATCGCCATGTAGGCAAAGCAGATGCCGGCGACGATGCCGAGCTGGCGGCCCCGCAGGTACCAGCCGAGCACGACCGCCAGGCCGGTGACCGCAATCCACGGCAGGCCGGGAACCGAATCCGAAAATCCGGCGACCAGGACCGCCTCGACGAAATCGAGGGGATAGTCGATCAGGTTGGCGATCGCCCGGGTGATGTCCCGGAAGGTGAGGAGGCCGAAAATCTCTTCCGTGCGCAGCGCCTCCACGACCACGTTAATCCAGCCGACGAACGGCGCCGACCAGTCTTTCGGAACGATGCGCAGCCAGTCCGGCAGCCACGGGCCGATCAGAAGGACCAGAACGAACGGCGCGAGCAGGAAGAGCGCGACGCGAAGGCCGGATTGCCCGGAGCCTGCGACCCAGCGTCGGATCGCCAATTCGCCGGCAGGGATCGCCGCTTCAGCCACGGTCCTCTCCCGCCGCGGAGAACAGCATGTCCAGCACATGGGCGCGGCCGACCGCACCGATGACCCGGCCGTCGCCCTCCGTTACCCGCAACGGCAGCTCGCTGTCGATTATCCGGCGCGCGACGTCTGCCACCTTGTCGGTCTGGCGCACTGCCGTATCGGACAGGGCCTCACCGTCCGCCGGCGCTTCCATGATCGAGGCTACGGTCAGCAGCTTCTCGCGGGCCACGTCGCGCGTAAAATTGGCGACATAGTCGTCCGCCGGCTGCGTCACCAACTCTTCCGGCGTGCCGATCTGGACGATCCGGCCTTCGTTCATGATCGCGATCCGGTCGGCGAGGCGGATCGCTTCGTCGAAATCGTGGGTGATGAAGGCGATCGTCTTCTGCAGCATGGTCTGCAGGCGCAGGAACTCATCCTGCATTTCGCGCCGGATCAGCGGATCGAGGGCCGAGAAGGGTTCGTCGAGAAACCAGACATCGGGCTCGACCGCGAGCGAGCGCGCGATGCCGACGCGCTGCTGCTGGCCGCCGGAAAGTTCGCGCGGATAGTAGCCGTCGCGCCCTTTCAGCCCGACCAGTTCGATAACCTCCAGCGCCCGCTTCTCCCGGGTCGCGCGGTCGATGCCCTGCACTTCGAGCGGGAAGGCGACATTCTGCAGGACGGTCCGATGCGGCAACAGCGCAAAATGCTGGAACACCATGCCCATCTTGTGGCGGCGAATTTCGATCAGTTCCTTTGCCGGGATTTTCAACAGGTCCTGGCCGTCGAACAGAACCTCGCCGGCGGTCGGTTCGATCAGGCGCGACAGGCAACGGACCAGCGTCGATTTCCCCGAGCCGCTGAGCCCCATGATGACCAGTATCTCGCCCGGAAAGACATCGAGGGTGGCGTGGCGCACCGCCGGGATATAGCCGTCTTCGAGGATCGCATCGTCCGGAGGATTGCCTCCATGCGCATCCAACAGGCCTTCCGGATCCTTGCCGTACAATTTCCAGACGTTCCGGCAGGCGATTTTGGCTTCCAATATCCTGCACTCCCTGTTGCCGCTTTCCCGGCGGCAGGTTCGTTCAATTTCTCGCGACCGGCAGCACGGCGTTGCTTCGATGACCGGCGCCCGACACTCGGCGTGCAAATGCTACGACGATATAGCGCTGCGCGAAATGCCATTGTCGCACAATTCAAAACCCTGTTGCACCATTTGAAACCAATATGAACCATTTGCCGTCGATTGAGTATTGTAAATTGGTTGACTCTCTGGACTTCGGATTGTTTATGGATTCTACTGCGCCGTAGTCTCCAAAATTGGTATGAATTGGTCTGGCGCTACAAAAACCGGAGGAGGATATTCATGCGAAGAATCGCGATGGCGGCCGGAGCTGCCGCATTGCTGATCGCCGGGGGCCAGTCTGCGGCTGCCGAGACGATCAAGATTCCGCTTCATAACTGGTCGAGCCAGCTCGTGGGCGCACGCATCGTGGGCAAGATGCTGGAAATGGTCGGCGAGAAGGTCGCCTACGTTTCCGCGGACAGCCAGGTCGTGTACACCTCGATGTGCGAGGGCGACATCCACCTGGTGCACGAGGTCTGGCAGGGCGCGTTCGGCGTCAGCTATGAGAAGCAGCTCAACAACGGCTGCGTGATCACGGCGAACACCCACGAGGCCAAGACCCGCGAAGAGTGGTGGTATCCGGAATATGTCGAGAAGGCCTGTCCCGGCCTGCCCGACTGGAAGGCGCTGAACAAGTGCGCCGCCAAGTTCGCGACCGCCTCCACCAAGCCGAAAGGCCGCTTCCTCGCCGGTCCGGTGGACTGGCTGAAGCACGACCAGGAGCGCGTCGACGGCCTGGGCATGAACTTCAAGGTGGTGAACGCCGGTTCCGCCGCCGCGCTGTGGGCCGAGCTGAAGTCGGCCAGCAAGCGCAAGGCGCCGATCGTGCTGTTCAACTGGACGCCGAACTTCATCGAGGCCCTGTACAAGGGCAAGTTCGTGGAGTTCCCGGCCTATGACGAGAAGTGCCGCAAGGATCCCAAGTGGGGCCTGAACCCGAAAAAGGCCTACGACTGCGGCAACCCGAAAGACGGTTACCTGAAACTCGGCGTCTGGAAGGGCTTCCCGAAGGCCTGGCCGAAAGCCTACAAGCTGTTGCAGAAGATGAGCTTCTCCAACCTCGACATCGCCGTCATGGCCAAGCTGGTCGACGTCGACAAGATGGAGGCCGATGCCGCCGCGGCGAAGTGGATGAAGGACAACGAGAAGAAGTGGAAACCCTGGGTGGCAGCTGCCAAGATGTAGAGCCAGCCCCGCGGTCCGAAACCGCAAACGGCCCGCCGGTAACGGCGGGCCGTTTTTCTTTGGCGCCGCTCGAAGGCCGGCCGCCGCGCGGAAAATCGCAAAGGGAAAAATGGGGCGAATGACGGGATTTGAACCCGCGACCCCCTGGACCACAACCAGGTGCTCTAACCAACTGAGCTACATCCGCCGCCGGGGTGCGCCGGGCGGCCTGCCGCCCGCCGGCGCAGGTTCGCGTATGTACGCACCGGGCCATATCGGGTCAAGACGCGTAAGGGACGATCCGCACCGCAGGACAGGGCGGCGCGTTGGACCGACGCAATGTTTCGAAGGCGCCCGGCGGAGCGCCGACACAGGTAGGGGAGGGTTTGAGCAACCGGTTACATGGGTGACGCTATGGACCGGTACCTGCCCGCTGTGGCGCGCGGTCCCTCAGCGCCCGAAAAACGCACGCATACGCTTCAGCGCCTCGTCGAGGGTCGCGTCCTCCTTGCAAAAGGAGAAACGAGCGAAATGCCGGGGCGGGTCGCGCTGGTAGAAGGCGCTCACCGGCACGGCCGCGACGCCGGCCTCGGTCGTCAGCGTGCGACAGAAATCGACATCGTCGCCGTTGAAGCCGAGCGGCCGGAAATCGACCGTGATGAAATAGGTGCCGTGGCACTCGACCGTCGCGAAGCCGATTTCTTCCAACCCGGCGCGGAAGCGGTCGCGGCTGCGCTCCAAGCCGCGCGCCAGCCCGGTGAAGTAGCCATCGTCCTTTTCCAGGCCGTAGGCGCTGGCGCGCTGAAGGTTGGGCGGCGTCGTGAAGGTGAGGAACTGGTGCGTCTTCGCGATCGGCGTCATCAGGTCCGGCGGCGCCGTGATGTAGCCGACCTTCCAGCCGGTGAGCGCGAAGGTCTTGCCGGCGCTGCCGATGCGCACCGTGCGCTCGCGCATGCCGGGCAGGCCCATCATCGTGACATGGGGCCGGCCGTCGAACACCAGATGCTCGTAGACCTCGTCGGCGACGCAATAGGCGTCGTGCTCCAGGCAAAGCCCGGCGATCAGTTCGAGCTCGCCGCGGGTGAAAACCTTGGCGGCCGGATTCATCGGCGTGTTGATGAGGATCAGCTTGGTGCGGTCGGAGAAGGCCGCGCGCAACTCGGCTTCGGGCAGCTTCCAGTCCGGCGGTTCGATGCGCACTAGCCTAGGCACCGCGCCGGCGCGTCGGATGATCGGCAGATAGCAATCGTAGAGCGGCTCGATCAGCACGACCTCGTCGCCCGGCTCGATCAGGCCGAAATGCGCCGCCGCAAGGGCCTCGGTCGCGCCGCTGGTGACCAGCGTCTCGGTCGGCCAGTCGATGTCGAGGCCGTAGAAGCGCTTGTTGTGCTTCGCCACCGCCTGGCGCAACTCGGGCAGGCCGAACATGGGCGGATACTGGTTCGGCCGGTCGTCGAGCGCCGTGTGCGCCATGGCGCGGACATCGTCCGGCCCGTTGCCGTCCGGGAAGCCCTGGCCGAGATTGACCGCCTTGTGCTCGTTGGCCAGCGCCGACATGACCTCGAACACGGTCGTGCCGTAGCCGGAGAGGATCGCGTTTGCAGGTTTCATGGGCCCCTGTTTGCCTGCAACCGCGCCCGCAAATCAATGGGTCCGCCGCGTCGCAGTCTGAGCGGTCAGGGGCAGCCCATCCGGTCCGCCAACTCCTCGAAGCATTCCGCCGCCAGATCGGCGCCGTCCCAGGCTTCGAGATCCTTCGTCTGGCCTTCGTCCGCCATTTCCGTGCGCCGGGCGACGAATATCGTGCGCAGGCCGGCCGCAGCGGCGGCCTTGAGATCGTCGTTGTGGGCCGCGACCAGGGCGACTTCCGCCGGCGCAAGGCCCAGCATGTCGGCGGCCGAGTGATAGGCCTCCGGCATCGGCTTGTAGGCGCGGGCGACCTCGGCGCCGAGGATCGCGTCCCACCGGATACCGGCCCGGCGCGCCATGTTCACGATCAGCGCGACGTTGCCGTTGGAGAGCGCCGCCAGCGGATACGCCGCGCGCAGGCGGGCCATGCCGGGCAGCACGTCGGGCCACGGATCTAGCCGGTGCCAGGCGCGGTTCAGATCGTCGATTGCCGCGTCCGGCAGCCCGGCGACGCCGAATTGCTCCAGCACTTCCAGCAGGTTCTCGCGGTGCAGCACATCCAGCTTGACGAAGCCGCGCCCGCCGCTGCGCACCCGCTCCATCGCCGGCTGGTAGCGCGCGCGCCACGCCAGCGCGAAAGCGTTCCAGTTTAGAGAGAAGCCCAGCGGGTCGAGCGCCGCCGCCGCCTCCCGCGCCACGCTGCGCCGCCAGTCGACCACCGTGCCGAACACATCGAACGTCAACGCCTTCACCGGCAGCATGGCCTTTGCCCTCCCCGCTCCTGTCGGCTATCCGTAGGCCGGTGTATCGCACCGGCGCCGTCCGGCGCCAGCGCATCGGGGATTTGAACATGACCGCACCGCAGCTTGCCGACCGCACCGGGCGGCTCGGCACCGAATCCGCTTTCGAGGTTCTCGCCCGCGCGACGGCGCTGGCGGCCGGGGGCAAGGACATTATCAATCTCGGCATCGGCCAGCCGGATTTCAAAACCCCGGACCATATCGTCGAGGCGGCGACGAGGGCGCTCGCCGACGGCCATCACGGCTATACCCCGGCGGCCGGCGTGGCCGGGCTGCGCGAGGCCGTGGCGGCGGACATCCTGCGCCATCGCGGGGTCGAGATCGATCCTTCGACCGTGCTGATCATGCCGGGCGGCAAGCCGACCATGTTCTTCGCCCTGATGATGTTCGGCGAGCCCGGCACCGAGATTCTCTACCCCAACCCCGGCTTCCCGATCTACGAATCGGTCATCCGCTTTTCCGGCGCCACGCCGGTGCCGATCGAACTGGCCGAAGAGCGGGACTTCGCCTTCAGCGCCGGCGAGGTGCTGGACCGGATCACCGACCGGACCCGGCTGATGATCCTGAACAGCCCGGCCAACCCGACCGGCGGCGTGACTCCGAAGGCCGAGATCGATGCGCTCGCCGCCGGGCTGGAGCGCTTCCCCCATGTCGCCATCCTGAGCGACGAGATTTATTCCCGGCTATCGTTCGACGGCGAAGCCCACACCAGCCTGCTCGCTTACGACCATCTGCGCGACCGGACTATCCTGCTCGACGGCTGGTCCAAGACCTACGCCATGACCGGCTGGCGGCTCGGCTACAGCGTCTGGCCGAAGGCCTGGGTCGACACGGCAGAGCGGCTGTCGATCAACTGCCACTCCTGCGTCAACGCCAGCGCGCAATATGCCGGCATCGCCGCGCTCGAAGGCCCGCAGGACGCGGTCGAGACCATGCGCGCCGCCTTCGAGCGCCGGCGCACCCTGATCGCCGACCGGCTGAACGCCCTGCCCGGCGTGCGCTGCCGGACGCCGGCCGGCGCCTTCTATGCCTTCCCGAACATCGAAGGCACGGGCCGCAACGCCCGCGCCATGCAGGACGGCATGCTGGAAGAGATCGGCGTCGCCGCCATCGCCGGCACCAGCTTCGGGGCCTACGGAGAAGGCTTCCTGCGCTTCTCCTGCGCGAACAGCGCCGCCAACATCGACCGGGCGATCGACCGGATGGCGGACTGGCTGGCTGCCTGAATAGCCGAATTCAGGCGAAGGCGGCGTTCTCCGTTCCGGCGCGGGCGGCGCGCCTCCGGCGCTCTTGGGCTAGCTCGTAGCTCGCCTGCATACGCATCCAGTGCTCGGCGGTTCCCCAGCCGATTTCTTCCAGAGCCAGCGCCATATTCGCGGACACGCCTGCCCTGCCGTTCAGCACGCGCGACAGGGTCCCGCGGTCGCACTTCAGGCGGGCCGCCGTCCCGGTAACGTTCCAGCCGATTTCCTCCATGCCTTCGCGGATCAGTTCGCCCAGATGCGGCGGGTTCAGCATCGGCCCCACCCGTTCGTCGTCGCCATCGTCCATTTCTCCATGCCCCTCTAACGGTCAGTGATAGTCGACCAGGTCCACATCCACGGCTTCGCCATTCTCGAAACGGAACACCACGCGCCAGTTGCCGGACACGCGCACACTCCACGCGGCCGCCCGATCTCCTTTCAGCGGGTGCAGGCGGAAGCCGGGCGCATCGGCACCGCCCGGATGGGTCGCTTCCTGCAACCTCAGCAGAATGCGCCGAAGTCGCGGCGCCATGCCCGCCGGCAACCGTGCGGCGCTATCTCGTTCGTGCAGCGCCCGCAGCCCTTTGTGCCTGATCTTCACGGCAAAATGTAGCGCGTCGCGCCACATGCTGCAACAGCATGGCCGATTTGACCGCGCGATCGACCGGATGGCGGACTGGCTGGCTGCCTGATCGGGCGGCAGGCTGCCTGAAATTTAGGCACTCCACCATCGCCCGCCGGGACCGGATGCGGGAATTGCCCCGAACATCCCGGAATTTCCGGGCTTTCCCGCGGTTTACTTGCCGCATTGCAGTTGGCACAAATCCTGCTCTAGACCGGTATGGGCGCCGCGCCGGGTGGCGGCCCGATCCCGAAACGGGTCGCCGGCCGGCCGTGCTGCAACCCGAATCCGTGCCAGCCCTGCCCCGAACAAGATTCCGCGACGAAAATCCCATGAAGAAAATCGAGGCGATCATCAAGCCGTTCAAGCTCGACGAGGTCAAGGAAGCCCTGACCGACCTGGGCATCCAGGGCCTGACCGTGGTCGAGGCCAAGGGCTTCGGCCGCCAGAAGGGCCATACCGAGCTCTATCGCGGCGCCGAATACATCGTCGATTTCCTGCCCAAGGTGAAGATCGAGGTGGTGTTGCACGAAGACATGCTGGAGCGGGCCCTGGAAGCGATCGTCCAGAACGCCCACACCGGCCGGATCGGCGACGGCAAGATCTTCGTTACCGAGATCGAGGACGCCATCCGCATCCGCACCGGCGAGCGCGGCCGCGACGCCGTGTAACCCGAACCGCAATCTTCGAGAGACGCATCCGTTCAAGCCCGACCCGGCTTATCCCGGCCCATCCCGACCAAGCTCAACCCGTTCAAGAGAGTGGAACCCGACATGTCAGACATGAATTCCGTACTGAAGAAAATCAGCGACGACGACGTTCAGTTCGTCGACCTGCGCTTCACCGATCCGCGGGGCAAATGGCAGCACACCGCCCAGACACCGCAGACCATCGACGAGGACACCTTCGAGGACGGCATCATGTTCGACGGCTCGTCGATCGCCGGCTGGAAGGCGATCAACGAATCGGACATGGCGCTGCTGCCCGATCCGTCGAGCGCGGTGATGGACCCGTTCACGGCCCAGTCGACCATGATCATGTTCTGCGACGTGCTCGAGCCGACCTCCGGCCAGCCCTACGGCCGCGACCCGCGCTCGACCGCCAAGAAGGCGATCAGCTACATGGACGAGGCCGGAATTGCCGACGAGGCCCTTTTCGGCCCGGAAGCCGAATTCTTCGTGTTCGACGACGTCCGCTTCGCCGCCGACATGAACCACACCTTCTTCCAGATCGATTCGGAGGAAGGCCCTTACAATTCCGGCACCGAATACGAAGACGGCAACCTGGGCCACCGGCCGCGCCTGAAGGGCGGCTATTTCCCGGTCCAGCCGGTCGACCAGGGCGCCGACATGCGCGCCGAGATGC
Source organism: Rhodospirillaceae bacterium Spongia-Bin9 (assembly GCA_900197615.1). Classification (GTDB taxonomy): domain Bacteria; phylum Pseudomonadota; class Alphaproteobacteria; order Bin65; family Bin65; genus Bin65. Next base: position 20,901 of record FZLR01000028.1, on the reverse strand, counting down.
TCACCATGATCCAGCAGATGGGCGTCGACACCGAGAAGCACCATCACGAGGTGGCGCCCTCGCAGCATGAGCTCGGCATCAAGTTCGGCCCGCTGGTCGGCATGGCCGACGCCTTGCAGATCTACAAATACTGCGTCCACATGATCGCCAACAAATGGGGCAAGACGGCGACCTTCATGCCCAAGCCCGTGGTCGGCGACAATGGCTCGGGCATGCATGTCCACCAGTCGCTGTGGCGGGGCGGCGAGCCGCTCTTCGCCGGCAACCAGTATGCCGACCTGTCGGAAACCTGCCTGCACTATATCGGCGGGGTGATGAAGCACGCCAAGGCGATCAACGCTTTCTCGAACGCCACGACCAACAGCTACAAGCGGCTGATCCCTGGCTTCGAGGCGCCGGTCCTGCTCGCCTATTCTGCGCGCAACCGCTCGGCGTCGTGCCGGATTCCCTATGTCGCCTCGCCGAACGGCAAGCGTGCCGAGATCCGCTTCCCGGACGCCTCGGGCAACCCCTACTACACCTTCACCGCGATGCTGATGGCCGGCCTCGACGGCATCCAGAACAAGATCCATCCGGGCGACCCGATGGACAAGGACCTCTACGACCTGCCGCCGGAGGAGCTGACCGACATCCCGACGGTCTGCGGCTCCCTGCGCGAGGCCCTGGCCAGCCTCGACGAGGACCGCGACTTCCTGAAGAAGGGCGAGGTCTTCAACGACGACCTGATCGACGGCTACATGGACCTCAAGATGGAAGAGGTCTACTACCTCGAACACACCACCCACCCGGTGGAGTTCGACATGTATTACAGCGTGTAGGGGCTGCGCCCTCTACCGCTCGAATGCGGATGAGCCGCCGTCCCCGGACGGCGGCTTTTTCCTTTGGCGGATCGGAGACCGAGTTGCCCATGCGAGGTCCGATCCTGAATCGCTTCAAGACGCAATCGCGCCGCCGGCCCAGACTCTCCGCGCCGCGCCCTTGCCCGTGAGAGCACGCGGCCATATCGTCGATAGCGGGCCACCAGACAGGCGTGCGGCGGCCGAATTGGGGAGACACCGACGCATGATCAGGGTTTCGGATATCGCCTTCGCGCGGCTGCAGTCGCCGGATCTGGACCGGGCGGAGGAATTCCTGACCGATTTCGGCATGGTCCGGGCGGAGCGCACCGCCGACCGGCTCTATATGCGCGGCACGGACCCGGCGCCCTTCATCCACGTCACCCATCTGGGCGAGCCGCGTTTTCTCGGGCTCGGCTTCGCGGCGCGGAGCGAAGCCGACCTGCACCGCCTCGCAGCGCTGGACGGCGCGTCGGCCGTCGAGGACATGGACGAGCCGGGCGGCGGCCGGCGCGTCCGCCTGACCGATCCGCACGGCTACCGGGTCGAGGTCGTCCGGGGCCGCGATCCGGTCCCGGAAATCGCGGTCAAGCGCTTTGAGATCAACACCGCGCGCGCCGGCCTGGCGCGGGCCGGCGAGCTGACACGCATCGAGGCCGGCCCGTCCCACGTCAAGCGCCTCGGCCATGCCGTGGTCATGACCACCGACCTGTGGGCGGGAACGCGCTGGTACCGCGAGACCCTCGGCCTCGTGCCGTCGGACGAGGTCTATGTCGAGGGCGACGAGGACAAGGTCGTCGCGACCTTCAACCGGGTCGACGGCGGCGCCGACTATGTCGACCACCACACCTTCCTGTGCATCGACGGGCCGAAGCCCGGCCTGAACCACCTGGCGTTCGAGGTTCACGACATCGACGACGTGATGATGGGCAACGCCCACCTGCGCGCGCGGGAGAAATACGAGCACATGTGGGGCATGGGGCGGCATGTGCTCGGCAGCCAGGTCTTCGACTACTGGTGCGACCCGTGGGGCCGGGTGCACGAGCACTGGACCGACAGCGACCGCCTCAACGACAGCCACCCGGCCAGCCGCGTGCCGGCGGAGATCGGCTTCCAGTCCCAGTGGGGCGAGCCCGTCCCCGAACGCTTCATTACCCACGCGACGCCCTGAGCGCGGCAAAGGTCAGGCCGGCCCTCGTTCCGGGAATACGAGGTTCGGATCGCCACACTCGGGCATCCACTCGACAAGCAGGGCCGGATCGGTCAAGTTTCGATAAACACATGATTTAATTAAGATTATTGACACTTGCACGTCTTTCCTAGTATCCAACCTCCGTCGCCTGGCGGGTCTGGACGAATGTCGGGGTCTGCACGCTGGGACGTGCGACAGCAGGGCGATACATTAGAAAATCTTATTGACAACATGATAATTCGGTATTGGAAATTATATGCCGGTACCGCCTAGATTCTCTTTGTCGGGTGTCGGACCGATCGAGCGGCGCCGCAGCCTTTCCGAAGATGGAGGAAAAGGCATGAAGGGTTTGGGGAATTTCGGAGCGCGAACGGGCGCGGATTCGGTTCGCCGCACCTGTCGACGCAATGGCGGCCGGCGCACGCGGCGTTGTCGCAATGACCGTGCCGGCATCCGGCGCAACCCTATATGAACCGCATTCCCACTAGCGGATGTTGGCCCCGATGACTTCACGATCGAGCACAGCGCCGGACTCATCGGTACCGCCGGTTTTCGTCACCGGTTCGGCCGGGCATGTCGGCGCCAATCTCGTGCGCCGGCTGCTCGACGACGGCGTGCGGGTCCGGGTGTTGCTGCGAGACGAGGACAACAACGAGGGATTGGAAGGCCTCGACGTCGAGCGCGCGTTCGGGGACATCCGGGACCTGGAGGCCACAAGGCAGGCGCTTTCTGGGTGTCGGGGCGTCTATCACTGTGCGGCCTACGTCTCGACCATCGAAGGCAACCGCGCGCATCGACGGGACTTATTCGAGTGCAATGTTCTCGGTACCCGCAACGTGCTGCAGGCGGCCCGGGAGGCGGAAGCCGGCCGGGTGGTGGTCACGGGCTCTTTCAGCGCGGTCGGTTACGATCTGGACGATCCCTCCGCGCCCAGCAACGAGACCATGCAGTTCTATCCCATGGAGCGCACGATGCCCTACGAGCGCAGCAAATCGCTCGTCGAGCAGGAGTGCTGGCGCGCCGCGGCAACGGGCCAGGATGTCGTGGTCGCGACCTGTTGTGCGGTGGTGGGAGGCGCCGACTTCTTCCCGTCGCGGCTGGGAAGAACCCTCTGCGACTACACCGACGGCAAGCTCCGCGCCTATGTCGATGGCGGGTTCGAGTTCGTCGCCGCGCGCGACATTGTCGAAGGGCATCTGTTGTGCATGCGCCACGGCCGCTCGGGCGAAAAGTACATCTTCAGCAGCGAGTACAAGACCATTTCGGATATCATCGACCTGTACGAAGAGGTCTCGGGCATCCCGCGGCCGGGCCGGCGGATTCCGGCCCGCCTGATGCTCGTCTTCTCCGAAGTGGCGAGCTTCTATCTGAGCCGTTTCCACCCGCGCTTTCCCCAGCGCTTCACCCCCGGCGCGATACGCCTGTTGCGAAAGTGCCGCCACGCCGACACCGGCAAGGCGAAACGGGAACTCGGCTATCGGCCGACCGGGATCCGCGACGCGGTTCATGAAGCCTATGCGTTTCACTACAGCCGCGGTGCGATCTCGAATCCGCGTGCAAAACGACCGCGCGCACCCGCCCCGAACCCTCATGGCGCGGGACAGGCCGAAAGCCCCGTGCCGGACCGGGCCATGCGGCTAATGCCCGACGGGAGCCCGACATGACGCCCGCACCGAATGCACCGCCCGGCTTCGACGAGGCCGGCACCCTGCGTCAGCAGGCGCGCGCTGCGGGCATGGATCCGAATTACTGGTACGCGGTCGAAGAAGTGCGCCGGATCAAGCCGGGAACGGTGGTCGAAGTCGTATTCTGGAAACATTCCATTGCGCTGTTCCGGGGCAAGGACGGCACCTTCCAAGCGATCGAGAACCGATGCGCGCATCGCCAGCTCAAACTCTCCATCGGCGACGTGCAGGGATGCCGGCTCGTATGCGCCTACCATGGCTGGGAATACGGCGGTGAGGGGCGCCCTGCCGGGGTGCCGTACGACACCGACGGACGGGGCTTTCCGCGACTCGCGATCAAGACCTATCCGGTAAAAGTCCGCTACGGCCTGGTCTGGCTCTTCCCCGGCGATCCGGAGCAGGCGGAGCTACGCCGGATACCGGACATCCCCGAGCTCGAGGGCCCCGGCCGATGGACCTGCGTGCCGCTGCGCTTCACCTGGTCGGCGCACCATTCGATGGTGATCGACAATGTGAGCGACTTCACCCACGCCCATCTGCACCGCCGCTACCGGCCCTTCGACGGGGCCAAACTCCGCAATTGCGAGACGGTCGGCGACAATGTGCACCTCTCATACGATACGCGGGTCGGACGCGGGCGTATCTCGGGACTGTTCGTCGATCACAAGCGCCTCGACACCAATCGCATGGAGCTTTGCTACGAATATCCCTACCAGTGGTCGAATACCGACGACGCGATCAAGCACTGGCTTTTCGTGCTCCCCGTCGATGAGCGCACCACCCGGGTGTTCTTCCTGTTCTACTTCAAGTCGTTGAAGATACCTTTCCTACCGGTGCGCATTCCCCGATTCGCCATGACCGCAGTCATGAAGATATCAAACCGTCTGCTTATCGCTCCCCTGCTCTCCCAGGACCGGTTTGCGCTCGAAGCAGAGCAACAGGGTTACGAAGAACATTGGGACGCCCGTCCCTATGAGTTCAATCCTGTGGTGCAGTCCTTCCAGGAAGTGACCGTGCGCAAGTGGCGCGAGCATCTGGCAAACGGTTCGGAGAACGGCGATGTCCGCGTCTGAACCGCTCGTCCCGCTGACCGCGCTGTCGGGCGGGGACCTGCTCAACGCAGCGGCAATGGCGATGGCGTTTATCGCCCTGCTGTTCCTGGGGTCGGCGCTCCTTCCCGGCCGCCGGGTCGAGGGCCCCGATGCCGACGGAAAACAGCGCGTCTACAAGCTCAACGGCCTCGCCCTGTTCCTGATCGCCGCCGCTGTGACCGGTCTCGCCCAGGTCCTGGGCTGGTTCTCCCTTTCGGTGCTGCATACCCACTTCGTTGCCTTGTTCGTGGCGGCGAACGCGTTCGCATTCGCGCTGTCCGGCTGGTTGTATTTCCGGGGCGTGCGGGAACGTCATGCGTCGCGCGGGTCCTGGCGGGGTTTCTTCTTCGGTGTGGAGGCCAGCCCGGTCTGCTTTGGGCTGGACCTGAAGCTCTTCAGCTACCGCCCCTCTCTCATCGGTCTGGCGCTGTTCAACGCATCGTTTGCCGTCGTGCAGTACGAAACCTACGGCGGGCTTACCCTGGCGATGGCGCTCTTTCAGATTTTCACGTTCCTCTACGTGCTCAACTACTTCCAGTTCGAACACGGAATGGTCCATACCTGGGACATCGTCAGCGAGCGTTTCGGGTGGATGCTGGTCTGGGGCGACTACGTCCTGGTGCCGTTCTTCTATTGTCTCCCCGGCTGGTGGCTGGTTCACGCACCGGATCCGCTGCCTCCGGCCGCCGCCGCGGCGATCGTCCTGCTGTTCGTTTTCGGCTTCTGGCTCTTCCGCGGCGCCAACCAGCAAAAGCACCGCTTCAAGCGCGATCCCAATGTCTCGATCTGGGGCCAACCCGCACGGACCCTGGACGGGCGCCTCCTGGTCTCAGGATTTTGGGGCATCGGACGACACCTCAATTATACCGGCGAGATCTGCATTTACCTCGCTTTTGCCCTTACCACCGGGCTCACATCCTGGGGGCCCTACCTGCTGCCGGCGTGGCTGGCGGCTCTGTTGTGGCACCGTTCGAGACGCGATGAACGCCGCTGCCGCGCCAAGTATGGCGAGTTGTGGGAGCGCTACACGCAGCGGGCGCGTTTCTCGATGCTGCCGTTCATTCATTGAGAGCGGACATGGCAAACCGGTCTGACAGTACGGCGACCCTGAGTTCGGCGGAGCTTCCGCCGCCGCCGGCGACGGCCGCTCCCACGCTTGCAGGCGGATGGCCGCTGCTCGGCCAACTGCCGGAATTTCGAAGGGATCCGATCGCCATGTTGAGCCGCGGATGGCGCGAGCATGGCGATCTCTACCGCTTCCGGATCGGCCCGCGCGACTTCGCTCTCTTCACCGGGCCCGAAGCCCACGATTTCTATTTCAGGGCGCCCGAGGAGCAGCTGAACGCCAAGGCCGTATACCGGTTCACCGTACCGATCTTCGGACGCGGCGTAGCGTACGACACCTCTCCCGAAATCATGTCGGAGCAGCTGGGCTTCCTGTTTCCGGCGCTGCGCGAAGCCAACATGCGCAGGTTTGCCCTCATCATGTTCGACGAGGCCCGGCGGTTTGCCGACGATCTCGGAGACGAAGGGGAAATCGATCTGCCGGAAGCGTTGAACGAACTCACCGTCAAGATCGCCAGCCGCAGCCTGATCGGCCAGGAGGTCCGCGATCGGGTGGACACAGGATTTGCCGAGGCTTACCGCGATCTGCAGAAAGGCATCAACGTCCTGGGGTTCTTTCTGCCCAGGCTTCCCACCGCGTCGCATCGAAGCCGCGACAGGGCCCGGCGGAAAGTGGCGGACCTCTTCACCGGGATCATGGCGGAGCGCCGGAAATCCGGGACCGGCCCCGACGATTTCATGCAGACGCTGATGAACGCCCGCTACAAGGACGGCCGCGCCCTGTCCGACGACGAGATTACCGGGATCCTGCTGACTGTCCTGTTCGCGGGCCAGCACACCAGCGCGGTGCTCGCGACCTGGACCGGTCTGGAGCTCCTCAGGGCACCCGCCTATGTGGAACGCATAAGAGACGAGGCGCGGGAGGTCTATGGCAAAGCAGGGTCGATGAGCTTCGACAGTCTCCAGCACCAGCCGGCGATGGAAAACGCCGTCCGCGAAGGCGAGCGGTTGCACCCGCCGCTGATCTTGCTGGTCCGTAAGGTGCTCGAACCCCTGCGGTACCGGGACCGCGTCGTGCCTGCCGGCACCATGGCCATGGTGTCGCCGGCTGTTTCTCACCGGTTACCCAACATTTTCGCCGATCCGGAACGGTTCTTTCCCGACCGTTTCGCGCCGCCCGCTTGCGAGGACAAGCAACATCACTACGCCTTGATCGGTTTCGGCGGCGGCAAGCACGCCTGCATGGGCAAGAATTTCGCCTACATGCAGCTCAAGGCGATCTGGACCGTTCTGCTCGATCGCTTCGATTTCTCTCTCAGCTCCGGGTTTCCGCGTCCGAACTACGGCAGCTGGGTGACGGGACCCGAAACCCCGTGCCTGGTCCGCTATCGCCGACGCTCGGAGCCGAGCGTTTTCCGATGAGCGGCGCCGCTTCGCGGCAGTACGCCGTCGCCATTGTCGGCGCGGGTCCGGTGGGCAGCTTGTGTGCGCTCGCTCATGCGCGGGAAGGCGCCCGGGTGGCCCTGCTCGAAGCGAATCCCAAGGCGTCCGAGCGACTGGCGGGCGAATGGCTGCATCCGCCTGCTGTCGAGATATTGCGCGACGTCGGGATAGAACTCGACACCCTGCCGCGTACCACCGTGGGCAAGGGATTCGTGGTATTTCCGGAAGACGGCTCCGAACCGATCGTACTCCCTTATGTGGGCAGGTCTATGGGTTTGGCGTGCGATCACGCGTTGCTCGTCTCGAAGCTGCGCGAAGGTGTCGAGAACCGGGCTGATGTCGATTTCATTCCACACGCACGGGTAACCGCAGTCGAAGACGAACGTATCGCCTATTCCCTGAACGGTACGGAACGGTCCCTGACCGCCGCACGCATCGTCGGCGCCGACGGCCGGGCGTCCATCGTGCGCAAATCCCTGGGTCTGTCGACCGATCCCATGCTCTGCTCTCGGATGCTGGGAGTCACGGTGAAGGAGGCGAGCCTGCCGTTCGAAAATTTCGGACATGTGCTGCTCGGCGGGCCGGGGCCGGTCCTCATTTACAGTCTGGCAGCAGATTGCATCCGGGTGATCGTCGATGTTCCGCTGGACCGCTGGTCACCCCGCGACCGGATCGGCTTTCTGTCGGAATCCTATGCCGGCTTGCTGCCGGGGGGACTCGGCCCGGCATTTGTCGAAGCGTTGCAGGCGGGGCGGTTCGACGCCGCGGCCAATCAGTTGAGGCCCCGGGTCACTTACGGGAGTTCGCGCCGGGTGCTCATAGGCGACGCGGCCGGGCATTACCATCCCATGACGGCGGTCGGAATGACCCTCGGTTTCGGCGATGCGCTTGCGCTGGCCCAGGGCGGAAAATTTCGCAATTTTGCCGCCAGGCGTTTCAGGGCGACCCGGGTTCCGGAGTTGCTCGCCCTGGGGCTTTACGAGGTCTTTGCCGATCATCGGGCCGAGTCGGTGGCGCTCAGACACGCAGTCTACCGGGGCTGGCGGACAAATTCCGCATACCGCGACCGGACCACGCGGATACTCGCCTGCGAAATCCGGTCCACGACCGCGATGAGCCTCGCGTTCAGCGGAACTGTGATCCGGGCGGTGGTCGGTGAGATTTTGCGGAGCAACCGCCGGGCCTCCTCGCGTCGGGCCAGGAGCATCTTTCGTGCGTTCGTCGTTCGTCTCTGGTGGCTCGTGCGCGGAATTCTACAACTGCGCGAAACGAAAGGCGCGGGCGGGGAAAAGCACAAGCAGGCCCGCGGCAGTCTGGCCCGCGCATTTCTGCATTCCATGTCCGCGGCGGTCGAAGCCTCCGGGTCCGCCCGGCCGAAGGACGTCGAAGCGCCCGACGCCGGCCCGGCATTGAAGAGCGCGGCCGCGCGCCTGTTGGGCCTGCAGGGCGAGGACGGCGCCTGGGAAGGCGAGATGGTCTGGTGCCCCATGCTGACGGCGCAATACGCGCTGCTGCACCACATTATCGGGCAGCCGCTCGAAGCCGGGCGGCGGCGGCGTGTGCTGCGCTCCTTCGAGCGGACCCGTCTCGAAGGGGGCGCATGGGGCCTGCACGAGCACTCGGCGCCCCACCTGTTCGTTACCGCCCTGGTTTATGTCGCCGCGCGATTGCTGGGTGTCGAGCGAAACGATCCCCTGGTCGAGCCGGCCCGGCAGTTCATCCAGGCCGAAGGGATTCTCGGTATTCCGAGTTGGGGAAAGTTCTGGCTGGCGCTGCTCAACCTGTACGACTGGCGCGGAGTCAACGCCGTCCTGCCGGAATTGTGGCGCCTTCCGCGCCGGATACCGCTGCACCCGTCGAACTGGTACTGCCATACCAGGCTCATCTACATGGCGATGGCGGCGGTTTACGCGCGCCGGTTCCAGGCCCCCGTCACGCCGCCGATCGAGGCGCTGCGGGAGGAGTTGTTCCCCGAGGGCTTTGCCGAGGCCGATTTCTCCGCCGCCCGCAACCGCCTGCGCGAGGCGGACCTCTACGCGCGGCCGAGCGGGTGGCTCAAGGCCGGTTACGGGATCGCGAGGCTGTTCGACCGGTTCCACGGCAAGCGCCTGCGCGCCCGATGTACCGAAGCGATCGTACGGCGCATCAAATGGGAGCTGCAGACCACCAACCATACGAGCATTTCCCCGGTCAGCGGCCTTCTCAACATCCTTGCCCTGTGGCTGCACGACCCGGACGACGCCGATTGCCGCCAGGCGCTCGAAAATCTGGACGGCTGGATCTGGGAAGACGAGGAGTTCGGTGCGCGCGTCACCGGCGCGAGAAGCGCCTCGTGGGATACCGGATTCGCTCTTCAGGCGCTCGCAACGGTTCCCGGGCTCGACGGGGTTGAAGACGCCCTCCGGCGCGGCGCCGACTTCCTGTTCGAACATCAGATCGATTCAAGCTTCGACGGGTTCCGCGAGGCCTACCGGTCCGATCCGAAGGGCGGTTGGTGTTTTGCCGGGGGATGGCATGGCTGGCCGGTGAGCGACTGCACCGCGGAAGCGGCGCTCGGAATATTCGCCGCCCGGCGCGGCGCGGAGAACGCGGCTGCGTTGCGCGATGCGGCTGCATTCATGCTGCGCAGCCAGAACCGCGATGGCGGATTCGGCAGCTACGAGGCGCGCCGTTCAGTTTTCGGTTTGGAATGGTTGAATCCGGCCGAGATGTTCGGCGATTCGATGACCGAGCATTCTTTCGTCGAGTGCACCGCCTCCTGTCTCGCGGCGCTCGCCGCGAACAAAGAGAACGTTCCGCAAATTGCGGACCGGGATGTGACCTACGCCATCGCCCGGGGCGATGTCTGGCTGCGCCGGACACAGGAAAAGGATGGATCGTGGCGCGGAGTTTGGGGCGTTCAGTTCATCTACGGCACCCTGTTCGGCATCAGGGGTCTCCTTGCCGGCGGGGCCCGGCCGGGCGATCCGGCGCTGCGTTCGGCCTGCCGCTGGCTGCTGGACCGCCAGCGGGAGGACGGGGGATGGGGCGAGCATCACAGCGGATGTCTGACCGGCCGGTACGTCCCGCACGAGGAAAGCCAGGTCATCCAGACCGCGTGGGCGATGATTGCGCTCCTCGAGGCGGGCGGATCGGACTGGTCCGCGATTTCGCGCGGCGCCAGGTTCCTGGTCGAATCCCAGGAGGCAGACGGGGCATGGCCGAAGCAGGATATGGCCGGGGTATTTTTCCGGACCGCGCTGTTGGACTATGTGCTCTATCGGCAGTATTTTCCGCTGCACGCACTGGGTCTCTACGAGCGGCGACGCCGGGACCGGTCGGATCTGACCGCTTCGGCTCCCTTGACCGCCGGCGCGACGCCTTCCGCGCCCGAAGCGGCGCCTGCCTGTGTCCCGGCTTGATCGTCGGCTGCCCCGCGCAGGTTCGCCGGGCCAAAAGCGTTTCCGTTCAGCCTTCCGGACGCTCCGGCTTGCGGGCCAGGACGAAAAACATCGGCGTAAAGATGCCGGACCTGCCGCCTTCGACCAGCGCGTCCGCCGCGGCGTTCAACAGCGTGCTGACCGCGCGGGAGCCCTCGGGAAACGCCCGCAATCTCTCTCCGACCCGCAACGTCAAATTTGTCAGGGCCCGGCCGAACGGCGTGCGCGGGATGCTCGACAGGCTGAGGTCGCGGCCCTGCAACGCGCGGTACCAGGGCGTCTGCGGATCCGATTCGGGCGCGCGGTCGTGCGCGTCCAGGAGCTCGAACCCGGCCGTCTGCAATGCGGTGAGAACTTCCCCTGTGCCGGCGATATCCGGCAGCGCGTCCCCCACCATGATCTCGTTCTTGATCCGCTGGTGCTCGGCGTTGCCGGAATCGAAGTCTTCGGTGAGGCACCTTTCGTAGCTGGCGGAACAGGCCCCCGGACGCAGGACACGGAAGATCTCCCGGAACAGCGCCGTCTTGTCCGGTGCGTGAACCGTGGCTTCGATGGCGAAGGCGGCGTCGAAGCTGCCGTCGCCTTCGGGAATTTGCATGTAATCGCCCTGGATGAAGCGGCACAACGGCTGGACATCCTTCGTGTGCAGCTTCGCGCGCTCGATCTGGTAGGCGTTATTGTTGATGCCGACGAAGCTGGCGCCGGAATGACGGGCCATGTTGCCCATCGGCCCCGCCACGCCGCATCCGACATCGAGGACATCCATCCCCGGCTTCAGGGACAGCCGGTCGGCGAGATAATGCTGGTGCCTGCGCAGCGACGCCTTGAAACGCTCGCCGCGGCGCCGGGGCGCGAAGTGAAAGGAATGACCCCAGCCGAACTCGTAGAAATCGGTGACCAGGTCGTAATAGCGATTCACGAACGACCGATAATGCTCCTTCCGGCCCTCAAGGCCGGCGTCGTAGATCGCGGTGTATCCGTCGACCGTGGGCTTCACTTCATCCGGAGCGAGATCCGCGAGGAAACGGGAGCTTGATCGTTTGGAGGGTGAGTTCACCATTCCAACACTATAACAGAATTGAACAATTTCCCCAAGACTGGGATATTCGCAGAACAATCGACACCCCGCTTCGCGACGCCGATGCAGGACGCCTTCGGAGGACCGCAATGATCGCACTGCCCGCCTTCGCAGGCCGCCTGTTCACGGCCATCGGGGCATTGCGACCTTGCAAGGGACACGCACACAGAATGGATGCTTGCAAGAAGCGGGAATCGGCCCATGACATCGGATAAGAACGAGAAAGCCGCACGAGAATTCGGCGGTCCGCTCGGGACGGCCATCATCATGGTCCTCTCGCACGGATTGATGCTCTACCTGTGGATTGCATGGCGCTTCAACGACGGCGCCGCCCCTTTTCCGGCGGGGCTTTCCGATGTGGGCTCGTTCCTCGCTCGGACCTGGGAGCAGGTCGTTACACATGCTGCGCCGACGTGGAGCACGTTCGCGATCTATTGGGCGTTCCTGGTCGCGCAAGGGGCGATGGCGGCCCTTATCCCCGGATTGGAGATCAAGGGGTTGCCGATCCCGTCGCGCGGCGGCAAGCAACTAGTTTATCGCTGCAATGGAACCACCGCCTGGTACCTGACGTTGGCCGGTGTCACGTCGCTGCACTTTACCGGCATTTACCCGTTGCAGACCGTCTTCGAACAGTTCGGTTCGTTCATGGTCGCGGCCATCGTTACCGCAAACGCGGTCGCACTCGCCGTGTATTTCGGAGCAATTGTCACAGGCAACGCCGAGCGGATGTCGGGCCGCTTTCTTTACGATTTCTTCAAGGGGGCGTGGCTCAACCCGCGTATCGGGACGCTCGACCTGAAGATGTGGGCGGAAATTCGCGTGTCGTGGATCGCGCTGTTTCTCCTGACGGCAAGCGGTGCCGCGCACCAATACGCCGCTTACGGTGCGGTGAGCACTCCCATGATCTTCATGGTCATCGCCCATTTCCTCTACGCCAACGCCTGTATGAAGGGCGAGGAGTGCATCCCCACGACCTGGGACATCTTCTACGAGAAATGGGGATGGATGCTGATTTTTTGGAACCTTGCAGGGGTGCCCTTCGTCTACTGCTTCAGTTCCATGTACATTGCGTCCCGACCGCCCTTTGAGTTATCGACTCCGTACACGGTTTTCCTCTTCGTCCTCCTGTTCGGCGCCTATTACGTTTGGGACACTGCAAACAGCCAGCGTAACCGCTTCCGCATGCGCCTCAACGGCTCGTATGTGAAACGAAAGGCATTTCCGCAGCTGCCGTGGGGCACTCTGGAAAATCCCCGCTACCTGGACACCGCGGCCGGTTCCAAGTTGCTCGTCGACGGGTGGTGGCGCTACGCCCGCAAGCCCCACTACACCGCAGACGTGCTTATGGCGCTGTCATGGGGATTGGTCTGCGGCGTCGATCATTTCCTGCCCTATTTCTATGTGACGTTCTTCGTGATCTTCCTCCTCCATCGCACGCGCCGCGACATGGCGCGCTGCAAGAGGAAATACGGCGCCGACTGGGATCGCTACACCGAAGCGGTCCCCTACCGTTATATCCCGAAAGTGTTCTAGGCGTTTCCGGGGAGGGAATTGGCGCAGTCATTGCCGCCCGGCGCGCCCGGCAGAGTAGAATACAGCGAGCCGCAAGGCCGTATCGTCTACGAGGATCGGGATCCATGCCTGAACATCGAGCCGACCGAGCGCATTCCGAATCCAACGTCCGCCAGACCTGCTTTGCGATTCCGGCCCTGTCGTTCACGGCGCCGGTCATCGCGCTCCCGACCTTGGCCGGCATCGGCGCAGGCTACGGGCCCGCGGGGATATCGACGTCATCCATGCCCTGCTGGTCCTGTTCATTTCGATCGACCTGTGGATCGGCTATTGGGAGATGTGCCTGTTCCTCAGGCGCGACTATATCGAACGGCGGGCCGAATACCGGCGCGAGTACCAGCGCGAAACGGGTCGGAAACCGTCCGTCGAATTCCTGACCGGGAAAATTCCGCTGACGAGGGCATTGTCCCGACGGTATGGGCCGATGTTTGGGCGGCGTACGCCGAGATCGACGTTTCCTACGCGGACCGGCGCACCTACGGTTACAACGCGGAAATCGCCAACGCCTTCGTGACTCCGGTCCCGATGCCGATCCTCGTCGGCGCCTTTACCTTCGACATCGTGTCCGCCCCCGTTGCAGGCATCGTCGGCGCGATGCTGTTCTGGCAGCTGGCCTACGCGACGTCGGACTATCGGGTCAGTTTCTTCGGGGCCGGTCGGCAATCCCGGCTCAGCCGAACGGATTTGTACATCTACATCCGGTCGCTGAATTCCCCATGGGTGCTGTCCGCGCTGCTTGGGATCTACGTCTCGGCCCGCCTGATCGTGGACGGCGACTACAGCGTTCCGGGTTATCGATTGTGGCTCTACCGGTTTGACGCCGGTCGGGCCGCGGCGGATCGAGTCGGAGGCCGGGCACCAGGTAGACGGGGATTCGGAATCGAGCCGGCGGCATGCCCGGCGGCTTGCTCCCCGTCCCCGGCTCTGCCACAAAGCCCCGCTTGCGCCGCCGGCCCTGTTTCCGCCCCGGCGCGCGGCGCCCTCCTTTCCAGCGGGCAGTTCGGCCTTGCCCGCTGTCCAGACTTTCCGCCCCGACAGCTCGGCCCCGAAAACCCGTCTTGACCTCACCCCTCCGCGCAAACCGGCCCCGGCTCGGCATCCTGCTGATGATCGGCACGGTGTTCTGCCTGGCCACGATGGAGGCCGGCGCGAAATACCTGACCCGGACACAGCCCTACGAGACGGTCGTATGGGGGCGCTACCTGTTCCACTTCCTGCTCACGGTGCCGATTTTCCTGACGCCGGCGACGTTCCGCCTGGTGAAGACCGGCCGCCCGGCCATGCATGTGCTGCGGTCGCTGTTTCTCGCCGGCGGCACCCTGGCCGGCATCGGGGCGATCAGCCTGATGCCGCTCGCCGAAGCGACGGCGCTGGTCTTCTCCGCGCCGCTGCTCGTCACCCTGATGTCGCCCCTGGTGCTCGGCGAACCGGTCGGCTGGCGGCGGCGCGGGGCGATCGCCGTCGGCTTTCTCGGCGTCCTGGTCATCTTGCGGCCGGGCACGGACTTTCTGACCTGGGCGGCGCTGCTGCCGCTGCTCGCGAGCCTGTGCTATGCCTGTTATCAGGTGTCGACCCGCCTGCTCAGCTTCTCCGAACACCCGCTCACCCTGTTCTTCTACACCAGCCTGGTCGGCCTCGCCGTCACCACGCCGATGGCGCTTGCGGTCTGGAGCCCGCTGACCGGCACCGAATGGCTCATCCTGCTATTCGTCGGGTTTTTTGGTTTTACCGGCCAGTTCCTGCTGATCAAGGCGTTCCAGGTTGCCGAGGCGTCAACCGTGGCGCCCTTCATCTATGTCCAGCTCGTCTTCGCCGGCTTCTACGGCTGGTCGCTGTTCGGCGATCTGCCGGACATGTGGGTGCTGCTCGGCGCAGCCGTCGTTATCGGCAGCGGCCTCTATATCTGGCGGCGCGAAACCCGGCGGCACGCCGGCCGATCCGACACGGCCTGAGCGG
Source organism: Rhodospirillaceae bacterium Spongia-Bin9 (assembly GCA_900197615.1). Lineage (GTDB taxonomy): Bacteria > Pseudomonadota > Alphaproteobacteria > Bin65 > Bin65 > Bin65. The sequence continues at coordinate 5,564 of FZLR01000028.1, read as the reverse complement.
CCCGGCACCGGCGATCGGGATGGTCGATACCGACCCCGGCTCGCGCTCCGGCTACGCCCGGCGCGCCGACGCGAGCGGCATCCTGCTGATGCTCGGCGCCACCTTCTTCTTCGTCTCCACCAATGTGTTCGTCAAATTCCTGGTGGCGGAAGACATGAACGTGTTCCAGGTCACCTGGGGGCGCATGGTCTTCCACTGGATCGCCTTCCTGCCGCTGTTCCTGCTACCCCGATACCGCAAGAGGGCCCGGCCGAACCGGCCGCGCCTGCAGTTGCTGCGCTCGGCCATCCTGTACGGCACCAATTCGCTGTTCTTCGCCGGCCTCTCCTTCCTGACCCTCGCGACCGCGGCGTCCATCATGTATGCCGGGCCGCTGATCGTGGTAATCCTGAGCTTCCTGTTCCTGGGCGAGAAGGTCGGGCCGCGGCGCTGGGCGGCGGTCACGCTCGGCTTCGCCGGCGTGCTGATCATCATGCGGCCGGACGGCGCCTTTCAGTGGGCCATGCTGCTGTCGCTCGGCGCCTCGGTCGGTTTCGCTCTTTACCAGCTCATAACCCGGGCCGTGGCGGCCGACGACGATCCCCTCACCACGATGTTCTGGACTCCAGTCGTCGGCATGGCCGTCGCTTCGGTCCTCATGCTGTTCCTGTGGCAGAGCCCGACGCCGCTCGCCTGGCTGTGGCTGGCGTGCTGCGGCGTCACGGCGGGCGCCGGCCAGTTCCTGCTGATTATCGCTTTTTCCCGCTCCGAAGCCTCGCTGCTCGCGCCGTTCACCTACACCATTCTGGTCTGGGCGGCGCTCGCCGGGATCGTCGTGTTCGGCAACTACCCGGACGCCGTGACCGTTGTCGGCGCGGGCATCGTCGTGCTGGCCGGCCTCTATATCTGGGCGCGGGAACGCCAGATCGGAGGCGCCGGGCGCGGCGGCGGTCCGGCGCCGTCCTGATGCCACCTTCCCTCTCCCGCGCGGCGCGCCTATAAGGGGGCTTTAATGGTCGCCGCGCTGAAAAACCCGAACGTCGATTTCCGGCATCGCAACCTGCTGGGCATCGAGGGGCTGTCGGCCGAAGAAATCAGCCTGCTGCTCGACCGGTCGGACCATTATGCCGAGCGCAACCGCATCGCCCGCACACCCGGCAAGACGCTCAGCGGCCGGACGGTGATCAACCTGTTTTTCGAGACTTCGACGCGCACCCGCACATCGTTCCAGCTGGCGGCGCTGCGCCTGGGCGCCGATGTCGTCAACATGGCGGTCGAACACAGTTCGATCAAAAAGGGCGAGACGCTGCTCGATACCGCGCTCACCCTCAACGCCATGCACCCGGACGTGCTGGTCTGCCGGCATCCCGAAAGCGGCGCGGTCAAGCTGCTGTCCCAGAAGGTCGAGTGCGTGGTCGTCAACGGCGGCGACGGCGCCCACGAACACCCAACCCAGGCTTTGCTCGACGCCGTCACGATCCGGCGCCGAAAGGGCCGGCTCCAGGGCCTGACTGTGGCGATCTGCGGCGACGTCATGCACAGCCGGGTCGCGCGCTCCAACATCTACCTGCTGCACACCATGGGCGCGCGGGTCCGCGTCATCGGCCCGCCGACTCTGGTCCCCGGCGCAATGGAGCGCTTCGGCGTCGAGGTGTTCCACGATATGGCGCGCGGCCTGAAGGACGCCGACATCGTGATGATGCTGCGGCTGCAGCTCGAGCGGATGCAGGGCAGCTATGTGCCGTCGATCCGGGAGTACTTCCGATTCTTCGGCCTCGACCGCCAGAAGCTGGCCAACGCGAAGCCGGACGCGCTGATCCTGCATCCCGGGCCGATGAACCGGGGTGTCGAGATCGACAGCGAGGTCGCCGACGATATCGGCCGGAGCGCCATTCAGGAGCAGGTCGAGATGGGCGTCGCGGTGCGCATGGCCTGCCTGGAGGTGCTGACCCGCAACCTGCCGGAGCCGGAAGACGGCTGATGGCGGGAACCGGCAAACACCACGGGGGCAAACACCACGGGGGCAAACATCATGGGGGCGAACGCAACGGCACGGTCGCCTACGTCAACGCCCGGCTGATCGACCCGGCAAGCGGCATGGACGAGCCGGGCGCGCTGGTCACGTGCGACGGAACAATCGCCGATCTAGGGCCGCGGCTGTTCAGCGACGCGCCGCCGCCTTCGGTCGAGGTCGTGGACTGCCGCGGCCTGATCCTGGCGCCCGGCCTGGTCGACATGCGCACGCAATTGCGCGAACCCGGCGAGGAGCACAAGGAAACCATCGGGACGGCGAGCGCCGCTGCCAGCGCCGGCGGGATCTCGACCATGATCTGCCTGCCCAACACCGACCCGGTGATCGACGATGTCGCCGGCGTCGAGTTCGTCGCCCGGCGCGCCCGGGAGGTCAAGGCGACCAAGGTGTTCTGCTACGCCGCTGCGACGGTCGGCCTGGCCGGGCGCGAACTGACCGAAATGGGCCTGCTGGCCGAGACCGGCGCGCTCGCCTTTACCGACGGCACGCGGGCGATCGCCGATTCCCGGGTCATGCAGCGCGCGCTCAACTATGCCCGGACGTTCGGTCTTCTCATCGTCCAGCACCCCGAAGACCCCGCGCTTGCCGAGAACGGTGTCATGAACAGCGGCGAGATGGCGCTGCGCCTCGGCCTGCGGGGCATTCCGCGGGTCGCCGAGGTCATGACGATCGAGCGCGACCTGCGCCTCGTCGAGGCGACCGGCGGGCGCTACCACGCCGCGCATCTCTCGACCCGGGAGGCGGTCGAGGCGATCCGGCGCGCCAAGGCGCGGGAACTGCCGGTAACCTGCGATACCGCCCCGCCCTACTTCACCCTCAACGAGACCGCGATCGGCGACTACCGGACCTTCGCCAGGCTGTCTCCGCCCCTGCGCACGGAAGAAGACCGGGACGCCATCGTCGAGGGGCTGGCCGACGGCACCATCGACGCTATCGCCAGCGATCACGCGCCCCACGACCAGGACAGCAAGCGCGTGCCCTTCGCCCAGGCCGAGGACGGTATCGTCGGGCTGGAAACGCTGCTGCCGCTGAGTCTGGCGCTGGTTCACAAGGACCGGCTCGGCATGGCCGATCTGATCGGCAAGCTGACCTGCGGGCCCGCCGGCATCCTCGGCCTCGGCGAAGGCAGGCTGCGCAAGGGTGCGCCGGCCGATCTCGCATTGATCGATCCGGACAAGCCTTGGCGCATCGATCCGGACGCCTTCCTCAGCAAGTCGAAAAATGCGCCCTGGGAGAACATGCCGGTCCAGGGCCTTGCAATGCGCACCGTGGTCGAGGGACGGGTGCTGCACGACCGGATGACGTAGGGATGGCGTAGGGCCGCACGATGCCGGATCCGATCAGCTGGACCTTCGCCTGGCCCTATCTGCTCTCGGCGCTGGCGGCCGGCTATCTGCTCGGCTCGATCCCGTTCGGCCTCGCGCTGACCCGGCTCACCGGCAAGGGCGATCTGCGCCGGATCGGCTCCGGCAATATCGGCGCCACCAACGTGCTTCGCACCGGCAGCAAGGGGCTGGCCCTGGCGACGCTGCTGCTCGACGGCGGCAAGGGCGCCGCGGCGTTGCTGATCGCCCACAGCCTGTATGGGCCGGACATCGCGGTGACCGCCGGCGCCGGCGCCTTTCTCGGCCACCTGTTTCCGGTCTGGCTGGGATTCCGGGGCGGCAAGGGCGTGGCGACAGCGCTCGGCGTCCTGCTGGCGGGCTGCTGGCCGGTCGGCGCGCTGGCCTGCCTGACCTGGTTGCTGGTCGCCGGGCTCTTTCGCATCTCCAGCGCGTCGGCGCTGGCCGCGTTCCTGGTTGCGCCGCTCGGCGCCAAAGCACTCGGCTGGATCGGCGCGCCGGACCCCGGCAGCCCGGTCCTCTACCACCAGATGGCGGAGGTCGCGGGTCTGCTCGCCGTCATGATCTGGATCCGCCACGCCGCCAACATCCGCCGCCTCCTGCGTGGCGAGGAACCGAAGATCGGGGGGCCGTGACAGGACCGATCAGCAAGCCAAGACCGCGACATGGCCCTCCCCGCCATAATCGAGCAGGTGACGGTCGCGGGTCACCAGCGTGTAGCTGTATGCCCGCGCCGTTGCGACCATAATCCGGTCCACCGGATCGGCAGGCGGCGAACCGGGCAGGTTGCAGGAAGCGATCAGCACCGCAGGAGGTAACTCTGCGAGCACTACTCCGGGCAATTCGCAGAACTGGCTGAACCAGACTTCCGGGCCGATCGTGAGCGCCAGCTTTCCCCTCGATTCCAGCATGGCGACTTCCCAGGCGGTCATCGGAGAAAGGAGAAGTCTTGTGGTCTCTTCGCGTGCATCGCGAAGCGCGCCTGCTCCCGGTTCGCGAAGCGGATCGCCATTTGCGATCCAGATTGCCGTGCAGGTATCGAGCAGAAATTCGGTCATCGCCGGCTACCGTTCTGCGTCCCATTCCGTGCTGTCCGGCGCGGTAAGGTCGGTTCCTGGCCGTACCGTGACTGTGCCCTTGAGCGCACCGTAAATGCTCTGAAAGAAGCCCGTACGCGGCGCTTCGGCCGAATTGTATATAGCTGCCCCACTGCCGACGTCTTCGAGCCCGGATTCGCCCTCCGCGGCCTTACGAAACACCAGCGTGCGGCCAAGCATGTCGACCTCGCTCGACTTGTATCCCGCATTAAGCCAGGCATGGGTGATGACGCTGTTGGATGGATTGTTGGACCACCAGGGCCTGTATTTGAACGCAGATGGCGGCAATCTGGCTCCGATAATTCTTTCTATTTCTTCGAATGTCATCGGCACGGCGACCTGCCGGGATTCGCGCAGATGGTGGGCCAGGGGATCGTATTTCGACATGGTGAATTTTCTCAAATCGGTACAGTTACTATTTATAGGTATAGTTATTTACCTTTTTGATGTCAAGGGTTAACAATGAAGAAACTCACCTGCCAGTTCACCCCCAATTCACACTGCCCTTGACTGCCGAAAGAGGTTATGGAACATTTTACGAACAAAATAAGGAGCCAGGATATCCCATGGAATTCGGCCATCGCCAGGCGCTGACGGATGATGAGCGGATCGGCTGGCTGCGGCTGATCCGCAGCGAGAATGTCGGCCCGGTCACCTTCTGGCATCTGCTGCGCCATTTCGGCTCGGCAGCGGACGCGCTCGACGCCCTGCCGGACCTGTCGCGCCGCGGCGGCCGAACGAAACCGGCGCGCATCGCCTCGGTCGCGGCGGCGGAAGCCGAAGTCGGCGCGACCCGCAAGGCCGGCGCCCGGCTGGTCGCGGCCCAGGAGCCCGACTATCCCTGGCGGCTGGCGACGACCGAGGATGCGCCGCCCGTGATCGCCGTCAGAGGCGAAGCGTCGCTTGCCGGCGCCCCGGTCGTCGCCATCGTCGGGGCGCGCAACGCCTCGTCCAACGGCAAGCGGTTTGCACGCACGATCGCACAGGATCTCGGCAGCGCCGGCGTTACCGTCGCCTCCGGCCTGGCGCGCGGCATCGATGCCGCAGCCCACGCCGGCTCGCTGGAAACCGGCACCATCGCCGTAGTCGCCGGCGGGATCGATGTCTGCTACC
>FZLR01000091.1 GCA_900197615.1 Rhodospirillaceae bacterium Spongia-Bin9 | reverse complement strand
CGATCCGCGAAGCGCTGATGCGTTTGACGAGCGAGGGTCTCGTATCCTGGGAGAGCAATCGCGGCGCCCGGGTGGCCGGGATCGATCTCGATGAGTTCCGCGACATGATGCAAACCCGCCGGGAAATCGAGTTCTTGTGCCTGACCAAGGCCATGAATCTGGGCGATGCGAACTGGGAAGCGGATATTCTACGGACCTTCCATCTTCTCTCGCGCACGCCCTTTCCGGACTCCTCCGAGGCCAGGGAAGCGGCTGCAAATTGGGAACGCTACCACCGCGATTTCCATTTTGCCCTGATCTCGGCCTGCGGTTCTTTCTCGCTCCTGCGGTTCTGGAACACGCTGGCGGACCAGTCGGAACGCTATCGCAAGCTGCGGCTGCTCCGTTCCCAACCCAGGGAAGAGCGCCTTCGCGAAGCCGAACTCGACCGACTCGATCACGAGAAGATCATGCAGGCGGTAGTAGACCGCGACGTTGCGGCGGCAACCGACCTCATCGATGCGCATCTGACGCAGACCGAAAATGCGGTCGCCGTGCTGATCGAAGCGGCGCCCGGGCCCTAGGCCGGACGGAAACGACCGTTCACGCTGCGAAGCGCTGCGTCTCCAGCACCAGCCGGCCGCGGCTGTTCTCGCCGGCTTCGAGTATGCGGTGCGCCTCGGCCGCCCGGTCGAGCGGCAAGACCCGGCTGACCAGCGGCCGGAGACGGCCGGCGCTCGCCAGGTCGACTACGGCCTTCAGGATTCCCGGATTATCCACGATCGCCGCCTGGCGGACCTCGATATCCAGCCCGGCCGAGCGGTCTTCGAACTTGTCCGCGATCAGCCAGACCAACATGCCGCCGGGCCGCAACACGCCGTAGGAGCGGGTGTGGACATCGCCACCGACCAGGTCGATCGCGACATCCTGGTCCGAAACTGCCGTCTCGAACGCAACCTTGTCGTAGGGGATAATCCGGTCGCAGCCCAGCGCCGCGACATGGTCGCGGTTCCGTTCGCTGCAGGTGCCGCTGACCTCGGCGCCCAGATGCTTGCACAGCTGCACGGCCATGCCGCCGATGGCGCCGGCGGCGCCCTGGACCAGCACCCTGTCGCCCGCCTTGACGCCGGCGGTTTCGACCGCGGCGATCCAGGCGCAGACGCCGGCATGCATGATGGCGGCGCATTCGATGAAACCGAGCCCGTCCGGCGCGGGGACGACATCGGCCGCGGGGCGCGCGGCGAGCTGGGCATAGGAGCCCTGGTCGACATGCTGGCAGGTGAAGCAGACCCGGTCGCCGACAGCGAAGCCGGTAACGTCGGCGCCCATCGCACGCACGATGCCGGCGCCGTCCCGCCCCGGCACCTTGGGCGGCCGGACCGGAAACATCGCGGTCAACAGGCCCTTGCGCAGCTTCCAGTCGCCCGGCACCACGCTGACGGCATGGACTTCGATCAGCACTTCGTCCGGCCCCGGCTCCGGATCGGGCAGGTCGACCGGCTTCAGTTCCTCCGGCCCGCCGAAACGGTCGAATCGGATGGCTTTCATGCGCGCCTCCTCTATGCGCGCACAGCCTCGCCCAAAGGCCGGCGCGCGGCGGGGAAACCTTGCGAGAAGGCGGGGGCAAGGTCAATATTGTGCCGACCCTCTCCCCGATCCGAGGCCGCGCATGACAGGCGCTCTTCCCGAAAGTCCGGCGGCGGCGCGCGCCGGGCCCGATTCCGACGCGCCGCAGCGGCATCCGGTTTCAGACGAACCGGCGCGCCTCGCCGCGGTCCTGAAGGAAATCGGGCCGGCCGATCCGGCGCTCGAGCCGAGCTCGGACCTGCGGCGCCGGCTGGTCCGCGCCGCCCGGACGTGAATCGGGATCGTGACGGGGAACCCTGCCGATCTGACCCTGTCGGCCGCGGCCGCGCTGCTCGGGGCCGGCGGAATCTCAGCCGTCGAACTGACCGACGCCTGTCTCGACCGGATCGAACGCCAGCAGCCCCTGGTGAACGCGTTCCTCACCGTCGACCGGGACAGCGCCCGCGCCGCCGCGGCGGCGTCGGACAAACGCCGGGCGCGCGGCGACTCCCGCGGCCCGCTGGACGGCATCCCGGTGGCCCACAAGGACCTGTTCGACCGGGCCGGCCGCGTCACGACCGCCGGCAGCATCCTATTGAACGACCGGATCGCGCAGAGCACGGCAACGGTGCTCGCGAAGCTGGACGCCGCCGGGGCTGTCGAAATCGGCACCCTCGGCGCCTCGGAATTCGCCGCCGGGGCGACCGGCCACAACCGCCACTATGGCGATTGCCGCAATCCCTGGGATCCGGCGCGCATTCCCGGCGGGTCGTCCGGCGCATCGGCTGCCGCCGTCGCCGCCCGGCAGGTCTTCGCCTCGCTCGGCACGGACACCGGCGGATCGGTGCGCATGCCGGCGCACTTTTGCGGTACGGTCGGCCTGCGCCCGACCCAGGGCCGGGTCAGCCGCCACGGCATCTTTCCGCGCAGCTGGTCGATGGATACGGCCGGGCCGCTCGCCCGGACCGCCGAAGACGCGGCCCTGGTGCTCCAGGCAATCGCCGGACCCGACCCCGGCGACCCGACGGCAGAGGCCGTTGCGGTTCCCGAATACAGCACAGCGCTTGGCGAACCGGTCGCCGGGCTGCGGATCGGCGTGCCGACTCGCTATTTCTTCGACGAGGTCGACAGCGGCATCCGCGTCCTGCTCGACGACGCGCTGGAAATATTCGCCGGCCTCGGAGTTATCGCCGCGCCGGTCGATGTACCGGACCCGTCCGTGCCGTTCCGGCTGGCCCTGATCGTTCTCAAGGCAGAGGCGGCTGCGGTCCACGAAGACTGGATGCGCAACCGGCCCGGCGACTACGACCGCGGCATCCGGGAAGGCATGGAGGACGGCCTGTCCCTCTCGGCGGTCGACTATCTGCGCGCCTTGCGCGAGCGCGGCCCGGCGCTCGCGCACTGGCTCGCCGGACCCTTGTCGCAGGCCGATGTCCTGTTCACGCCCGTGATGGACGATCCGACCCCGACGCTGGCCGAAAGCGCCGTCACCGGCTCCGAGGGCGCCGCAAGGGTCATGGCCCGGTTCGGCCGCTGCACCCGGCCGTTCAGCTTCCTCGGGCTGCCCGCCATGTCCGTCCCCTGCGGTTTCCAGCCCGACGGCATGCCGGCCGGCCTCCAGTTGATCGGGCGGCCGTTTGCGGAACGCACGCTGCTGCGTCTCGGCCATGGCTATCGGCAGGCCACCGACTGGCACGATCGTGCGCCTGCCGCCGTGTCGGGCGATACGCCGACAACGACAGGATGAGGCGTCGATGACCGACAATCCAACCGCAGGAACGGGCGGCACGATAGGCCTGAGCACCGAGGGCACGGTCCAGTGGCTGATCTTCGACCGGCCGGCCAAGCACAATGCGCTTTCCATGGCCATGACCGAGCAGGCGCTCGATGCCGTGCGCACATTCTCTGCCGGCGGAGAACAGCGCGTGCTGGTGTTGGCCGGCGCCGGCGACCGGGCTTTCGTCTCCGGCGGCGACCTGTCCGAATTCGACAAGGAGCACGATGCCGACAACGCCGAGCGGCGCTATTCGACTCTGGTCGCCGAACTGTTCGGAGCGGTGGCCGACTGCCCGAAGCCGACGATCGCGATGATCCACGGCTATTGTTTCGGCGGCGGCGTCGCCCTGGCCGCGGCGTGCGATCTTCGCTACGCGGCCGACGACGCCCAATTCTCCATCCCGGCAGCACGGCTCGGGCTGGCCTATTCGGTGGATTTTGCGAAATGGATCGTCGATCTGGTCGGTCCGTCGGCAGCGTGCGAAATCCTTTACACCGGGCAGCGCTACGACAGCGCGGAGGCGGCAGGGCTCGGTCTGGTCAACCGCGTGTATCCGAAAGCGGCGCTGGAATCGGAAGTCGCCCGGATCGCCGGAACGATCGCCGGCAATGCGCCCTTGTCAGTTCGTGCGACCAAGCAGACAATCCGCTATCTCTTGAGGGATTCCGGGGACGGCGACCGTTTGGCCTGCGAGGAAGCGATCGCAGCCTGTCCGGACAGCCGCGATTTCGCGGAAGGCCGGGCCGCCTACGCGGAGAAACGCAAGCCTGTTTTCGAGGGCCGGTGACAGATCGCCGGTCTCCGGGAACACGGCTCCGGCAAACACGGGCAGGATGTCGGGATGAGCCAGAATAGCAGCTTGATCGAATTGTCGGCGCAGGACATTGCGCAGGGCGTGAACGCAGGGCGCTGGACGGCCGAAGCCGTTATCCGCTCGTTTCTCGAACGGTGCGACGCCATCGACGACCGGGTACAGGCCTGGACGGCCCTGGACCCCGACCTGGCGATCGAACAAGCGCGCGCCATCGACCGCGACGGCCGGGGCAAGCCGCTGGCGGGCGTACCGTTCGGCGTCAAGGACATCTTCACGACGGCGGACTACGCCACCGAATACGGCAGCCCGATCTACAAGGGATACCGGCCGCGCGCCGACGCCGCCTGCGTCGCCCTGGCCCGCGCGGCCGGCGCCGTCGTTCTGGGCAAGACCATGTCGACCGAGTTCGCCGCGAACCAACCGACAGTGACGCGAAACCCGCACGACCTGGACCGGACGCCGGGCGGTTCTTCGAGCGGTTCCGCCGCGGCCGTCGCAGCGTCGATGACGCCGGTGGCGATCGGCACGCAAACTGCCGGCTCGGTGATCCGGCCGGCCTCCTATTGCGGCGTCGTCGCCTACAAGCCCACGTTCGGCTATTCCCCGCGCGCCGGGCTCAAACCATCGGCAAATTCGCTGGACACCGTGGGGTATTTCGGGCGCAACGTAGGCGACGTGGCGGAATTTTCATCGCTTTCGAGCGGCCGGCAACCGTTTCCCAAACCCGAGGATCCGGATACCCCACCGCGGTTCGCCATGTGCAGGACTGCGGAATGGTCCGCCGCGGAAAGCGGCACGATTGAGACACTTGAGGAGTTCGCCGACGAGCTGCGAGCGGCCGGCTCGAATGTTGCCGACATCGCCTTCCCTGTCGGCTTCGACGGCCTGGCCGACGCCCAATGGACGATCATGGCCTATGAAACGACCCGGTCGCTGACCTGGGAGCGGTTGACCCATCCGGACCTCTGTTCGCCGCAGTTGCACGCGATCTTCGAACTGGGAGAGAGCCTGTCGGACAACGACTACGGCGCGGCCCGCATCCTGGCCAACCACAGCCGAATCATGCTGAACGAAATGCTGCGCAGGGCGGGCATCGATGTGCTTCTCTCCCCGGCCGCGACAGGCGAGGCCCTGGAAGGACTCGAAAGCACCGGCGACCCGATCCTGAACCGGGTCTGGACGCTTCTGCACATGCCCTGCATGACGCTGCCGCTGCTCACCGGACCGGCCGGCCTTCCGATGGGCCTTCAGCTGATCGGCCGGATCGGCCGGGATTGGCGGGTCGTACACGCCGCAAAATGGATCGAGGCCCGTTTACCCTATCGCGGAACCCTCGACGAACGGATCGCCTGAACGCCGCCGCGCTCCTGCCCGGTCCGTTCGATCGGAGAAGTCTTTGCGGATTCGCGCGGCAGGGCGCCGGGCCGCAGCCACTCGATCTCCGGCGTCACGCGCAATTTCTCCCGGCAGGCCCCGGAAATCGCTGCCGCCAGCGCCGGCAGGTCATCGCTTTGCACGGCCTCGCCATGCTCGATCCTGAGGGCGAGCGGCGGCCCGACCTGCGGCCCCGGCCCGTCGACGGCGATCCTGAAATGGCCGGTCACCTGCGGCCGGAAGCCGGCGAGCACATCCTGGATCGCGGCCGGATAGACGTTGACCCCCTTGACGATCAGCATGTCGTCGGTCCGCCCGAGAATGCGGAACAGCCGGCCGGGCGTCGGGCAGTCGGGCGGCGCGTCCCACACCTGGATCAGGTCGCCAAGGGCGTAGCGCATGAAGGGCGTGCCTTCCCAGTCGAGAAAGGTGAAGACCATTTCGCCGACTGCGCCGTCGGTCTGCGCAACGGGATCGCGGGTCTCGGGGTCGATCAGTTCGAGCAGGCAATGGTCTTCCGAAACGAACTGCATGCCGGAAGCGCGCTCCGGCGGTTCGTCCGGCGAGATGCCGTGGAAAGCGTGGCCGCCGCCGGTATGGTCGAAGACCTTTGCGCCAAATCCCTCGGCCAGCAGGGTGCGGACTTCCGGCAAGCCCCCGCCCGGTTCGCCGACGCAGAAAAAATACCGGAGGCCGAGTTCCCGCGCCGGCCGCCCGGCGCGCACCGGCGCCTGTTCGATCAGGTAGCGCCCGAAGGACGGCGTCGCCAGCAGGGCGGCCGGCCTTGTCAGGTCGAGATATTGCAGCACCCTGTCCGTGCCGCCTTCGATGCCGACCGGGACGACGCAGGCACCGAGATGCTGGATGCCGTCGGATAAGGGCAGACCGCCGGTGAACATGCTGAGCGACACCGCCTGCAGCATGACATCGCCCGGCCGGATGCCGGCGCGCCAGTATTTGCGGGCGTGCATTTCGTTGATCGCCGCAATGTCGTGCGCCGTGTGGGTGTAGAGGGTCGGCGTGCCGCTGGTGCCGGAGGTCGAGACGATGCGCACGATCTTCTCGCGCGGCGCGCAGGCCAGCAGTTCGAACGGGTTGCCGAACCGGTCCAGCGATTCCTGCTGTGCCTCGCGCTGGTCCGCCTTGTCCATCGGCGGCAGGCGGGCGAAATCCTCGAAGGAGCGGATGTCGCCGGGCTCGGCGTCGGCCTTGGCAAACTGGGTCCGGTAGAAGGCCGAGCCCTCGAAATTGTAACGCAACTGCCGGGTCAGCCGCTGCCATTGCAAGGCCCGCAGGGCGTCGCGCGACAGGGTCTCGACCGCCGGATTCCACAGACGCTGCTGCGGATCACTCGGCGGCATCGGCTTCGGTATCGGTGCCCGCGAAGGGCTGGCAGATCTCGAACAGCAGGCCGGTCACGTTGTCCGGTTCGAAAAAGGCGACCGTGCCGTGTGCGCCCTCCGTCGGGAAGCCGTCCTTGACGGCAAAGCCGCGCTCTTCCAGTGCTGCGATGCTCGCCTCGGCGTCGGCGACTTCCGCCGAGACATGGTTGAGGCCGAGCCGACTGCCCATGACCCGCCGGGCGAACGCCGCCTCGCCGGTATACTGGAGCAGTTCGACCGCCAGATTGGCGGTCTGGAAGATGGCGGTGCGTAGCTCGTATTGGGGCAGGTCCTTGTACGACACGTCGCCGCCGAACACCGGCCGCAGCCTCTCTACGGCCGCGTCGAGGTCGGCCACCATCAGGCCGATATGGTCGATCCGCGGTCGGTTCATCGCTCCGCTCCCCTCAGCGCCGCAGTGGCCGGGCGGTCGATCCCGCCGTCGGCCGATACGGCGACACCGTAATCGCGCGCCGCCGCTTCCGGCGAGATCAGCCCGTTATGCACCTCTTCGGCGACCGTTTCGGCCGGCCGCTCGAACGGATCGCCGTAACCGCCGCCGCCGCCTGCGGTCTGTGAGAGCACGGTGCCTGTTGCAATGTCGCGCAGGATCTCTTTCGATTTCGCAATCCGTTCCGTACCGTCCGGCGCGCGCAGCACGGCCCGGTTGAGCACGCCGGGGCCGCCGCCGAACAGGCCGAAGGCCTCTGCGCCCGGCTCGATGCCGTCGCCGAAGGCCACGGCGGTGACGTTCTCGCCGTCGATGCGGAACGCCGTATCGGTGCCCAGGCCGCCCCGCCAGCGGCCGGGACCGGCCGAATCGGGCAGGTATTCGTGCTTCGTCAGGACATGGGGGTTCTGGATTTCGAACATCTCGTAATCCTGGGCCAGGATGCCGCCGGCGCAGTTTATCAGGCCGATATGGTCGTAGCCGTCGGCCCCGAAGGTCGCGCCGGACCCGCCCTTGAGGGCGAGGAACAGGATATCGGTATAGGGCCGGCCCTTGCGCGGATCGTCGCCGGTGACCGCGAAGCCGAGGAACCGGTTCCAGCCGGCGGTCACGGTTTCCGGAATCGCCTGGGCGAAGGCCCGCATGATCGCATCGGAGGTCGGCCCGGTGATCGAATTGCCGAAGGTGGTGGCGGCCGGGAAGGCGGCGTTCAGAAAGGAGCCCTCCGGGTTGACGATATGGACCCGGCGCTGGATGCCGGCATTGTGCGGGATATCCGGGTCGACCAGCATCAGGAAGGTCAGCATGACCGCCGAGGCCGTCGCCGCGTAAGGCGCGTTGACAAAGCCCGGCGTCTGGGGCGACGAGCCGGTGAAGTCGAAGGTGACATGGCCGCCGTCCACCGTCACGGCAAGGCGGATTTCCATGGTCGAGCCATCCGTCACGCCGTCGTAGAAGACGGTGCTGGCCGCTTCGTAGCGGCCGTCGGGAATCGCCTCGATACCGCGCGCGACGGTGGCTTCCGTGCTGTCGAACAGATGGTCCTTGTGGGCGAGAAACCGCTCCAGCCCGTAGCGGCCGATCAACTCCTGTATGCCGCGTTCGCCGACCCGCGTCCCGCCGATCTGGGCCTTGATATCCTCTTCGACGATCCGGTAGCGGATGTTGGCGAAGACCATGCCCCAGACATCCTTGCGCAGCACGCCCCGGTCGTAGACCTTGAGCGGCGGAATGCGCAGCGCCTCCTGCCAGACTTCGCGCGCGTCCGGGTTGTAGCCGCCGGCCTGGGCGCCGCCGATATCGGCCTGGTGGCCCTTGCACGCGGCCCAGGCAACCAGCGTCCCCTCGTGGAAGACCGGCCGGAAGGCGGCAACATCGTTGTTCTGGTTGCCGCCGCTGAACACATCGTTGTGCAGGATAACGTCGCCGGGATGGATGTCGTCGCCGAAGAAGTCGACGATCCGCTTGCAGACCGGCTGCAGGGCGAAGGCGAGCACGGGAATGTATTCGGTCTGCTCCAGCATGTCGCCGTCGGCGTCGTAGAGGCCGGTCACGAAATCCCGCGCCTCGTTCAGGATCGGCGAGCGCGTCGTGCGCAGGAGCGCCAGGCCCATCTCTTCCGTGATGGATTTGAGCCGCCGGGCGATCACCGACGCCAGGATCGGATCGATAGCCTGAGGCTTGCTCGTCATGCCGGCGCCTCCGCCCGGTCGGTCAGCACAGCCGTGCCGACCGGGTCAATTTCCAGATCGAAACCGGCCGGCGCCAGAATTGTCGTCACCGCCGTTTCGACGATTGCCGGCCCGCAGAGCGCGTTGCCCGGCAACAGCAGTTCGCCGTCGAACACCGGCGCGTCGACGAATTCCGCCGTGCCGGGCTCATAGACCGGGCGGCTGCCCTTGCGGGCGGCAGACGGATCGGCGCCGGCGTCCTCGCGGACAGCAAGCTCGGGCTTCGGAGTCCGGCCGAGCGCCGTCATGCGCACGTTGACCAGTTCCACCGGCGTCTCCTCCTCGGCCAGATCGTAGCCGAACATACGGTCGTGGCTGCGGTGGAACATGGCCCTGACTGTGTCCAGATCGAATGACTTGAGCGTCGTTTCGGGAATCTCGTCGACCCGGACCTCGTGATATTGGCCGACATACCGCAGGTCGAGGGCGTAGACGAATTCCTGCTCCCCGTCCGCCACGCCCTCGGTACGCAGCAGGGCCCGCGCTTCGACCTCCATATCCCGCAGCAGGCCCGGCAGGACACCGTCCTGCAAATCCCGCGCCGTGAACGGCGTCGCGTACGAGCGCACGAGGTCATGGCGCAGGTCGGTGCGCAGCATGCCGGCGGCGCACAGGATCGAGGCTTCGCGCGGTACGAGAACGGTGCCGATGCCCAGTTCCCGCGCGATCGTCGCGGCGTGGATCGCCCCGGCCCCGCCGGCGCAGACCAGGGGGAAATCCCGCGGATCGTAGCCCCGTTTGATCGAGACCTCGCGGATCGCCGAGGCCATGTTGACGTTCATCACCCGGTACATGCCGGCTGCCGCGGCGACGGTGTCAAGGCCGAGCGGTCCGGCGATCTCCCCGTCAATGGCCCGGCGCGCTGCGTCCGTGTCCAGGCGTATCCGACCGCCAGCAAAGAAATCCGCCGACAGGTAGCCGAGCAGGAGATTGGCGTCGCTGCAGGTCGGCCGGTCGCCGCCCAGCCCGTAGCAGGCCGGTCCCGGGTTGGCGCCGGCGCTCTGCGGCCCCATGCGCAGCAGGCCGCCGCCGTCGATCCAGGCGATCGAGCCGCCGCCGGCGCCGATCGTCTTGATGTCGAGGGACGGCAGGGCCATGGCGAAACGGTTGATCGTGGCGCCGGTCGTCACCGCCGGCGCGCGATCCCGGGTCCGCGACGCCTCGAAGCTCGTGCCGCCCATGTCGATGGCGATGTTGCGCGGCGAGCCGAACCGGCGGGCGTAAATTCCGGCGGCGACCGGGCCCGCTGCGGGGCCCGACAACAGGGTCGAGGCCGCCCTGTCGATGGCGGCCTGAGGCGCGCAGACCCCGCCGTTGGACTGCATGATGAGCAGCGCGCCGCCGAAGCCCGCCGCGTCGAGCCGCCCGGTCAGCCGCTCCAGGTAGCGCTTCAGGATCGGGCCGACCGCGGCGTTGAGCACGGTCGTGCTGGTCCGCTCGTAGTAACGGACCTGGGGCAGCACATCGGCGGACGCGCCGATATAGGTCTCCGGCATCAGGGCCCGGAGCTGCGCCGCCGCCGCCCGTTCGTGGGCCGGGTTGGCGTAGGCGTGCATGAAGCAGATGGCGACCGCCTGCACGCCGACGGCGCGGAATGTTTCGGCAGCGGCGGCGACATCGTCGGGTTCCAGCGGCGCCGCTTCCTCGCCCGTGGCCAGAATCCGGCCGCGCACCGGCAGGCGAAGGCGGCGGGGCACCAGCGGCACGGGCGCAACGAATTTGTTGTTGTACAGCTCCTCGCGGATGCCGCGGCGCATCTGCAGGGCGTCGCGGAAGCCGTGGGTCGTCAGCAGCCCGGTCTTCGCCGTTGCGCCGGTCAGCACCGAATTGGTCGTGACGGTCGTGCCGTGAACGATGCGCTGCACCCCGGCGAGGAAGGCCTCCGGCGGCTTGCCCTCTGCCGCCGCCATTTCGGCCAGGCCGGCCATGACCGCCTCCGACGGATCGTCCGGCGTCGACAGCACCTTGAAGATGCGTCCCGCCCCCCTGCCGTCGCTCAGCAGGAAATCGGTAAACGTCCCGCCGACATCGATGCCGATATGGTAGCGGGCGGGCGACTCAGACATTTCTCAAATTCTGCAAAGCGCGATTCCGTGGCGGCCGGCCCCGATTCCACCAAGCGGAGCATACGATCCTTCGGCGCTGTCCGGGGCAAAGTTCCTTGCCGAGGCGAAGCGATGAGCCGATTGTATACGCTCGTACCATGCCAAAGGGTCAATGGAGACATACGATGAGGCACAAGCTGAAGACTGCGGCATCCCTGGCCGCCGCCGTCATGCTCGCGGCGGGACTTTCCACCCAGGCGTCGGCCGCGGACATCAAGGCCGGGCTCATGCTCAAGAAAGGCTTCCCGGGCGCGGAGCCGGTCAACGGCATGTTCGAGCTGTTCAAAGCGGAGGTGGAGAAGGGTTCGGGCGGCGCGATCGAGATGGACATCGTCTATGGCGGCGCCCTCGGCAAGCCGAACGAGCGGCTGAACCAGGTCCGCCACGGCATCATCCAGATGTCCGACGCGTCCGACGGCAACTACGCCTCGATCTACAAGGACATCCAGATCCTCTCGATGCCCTACCTGTTCCCCGACGAGAAGACCGCCTGGAAGCTGCTCGACGGGCCGATCGGCACCAAGATGGCCGAGGGCATCCGCAAGAAGACCGGCATCCGCGTGCTCGGCTGGTGGGAATCCGGCGGCTTCAAGCACTACAGCGCGAACAAGGCGATCCGAAAACCGGACGACATGAAGGGGCTGAAGATGCGCGTGATGGCGCCGATCTTCGGCATCCCGGTGCTGACCCTCGGCGGCTCGGCGACGCCCATCGCCTTCCCGGAACTCTACACCTCGCTCAAGACCGGCGTGGTCGACGGGCAGGATAACGCGGTCTGGGTGTTCAACCTGATCAAGCTGCACGAGGTCCAGAAGTACCTGATGCTCGACGGCCACATCTATGCGTTCGGGCCGCTCGGCATCAACGACCGCTGGTTCGGCAAACTATCGGACAAGAACAAGGCCGTCGTGCTGGCCGCGGGCAAGAAGGCCATCGCCTATAACCGCAAGGCGTCGCGCGACGCCGAGGCCAAGAATATCGCCATGGCGAAGGAACGGGGCGTCACCGTCATCCCGTTCACCCGGGAGATGAAGAAGGCCTTCGCGGACCGTGTGCGCCCGGCGGCGATAAAATGGCTGAAAAATAATGTCGATACGCCGGCGCTGGTCGACGAGATCATCGCCGAAGTCGCCCGGCTCTCGAAGTAGTGCCCCGAACGACAGCGGGCCGCGGGCCGGGCGCCCGGTCCTGAGCGTGTGACCATGACCGGCTGGCTGGAACGCCTGTTGCGGATAATCGGCGCGGCGGCGCTGCTGCTGCTGTTCGGGCTGATCGTCGCGCAGGTTGCGATGCGCTACGGCTTCGGCGTCACACCTTTCTTCACCGAGGAGATGGCGCGCTACGCCCTGGTCTGGTCGGTGCTGGCGGGCGCGGCGGTCTCGATCCGGATCGACGGCCATATCCGGGTGACCTTCATTCCCGACCTGCTGCGGCCGGGCGCGCGCTGGTACTGGATGCGGACGCTCGACCTGCTGACCGTCGCGCTTCTGTCGATCCTCACCGTCGCCGCGGTGCGGACCGTCGAGTTCGGCGGGGGACAGACCAGCGACGGATTGCAGGTCTCGCTTCAGTATCCCTACGCCGCGCTGCCCGTCGCCTTCGGCCTGGGCCTCGTCTTTCTGATCGTCCGGCTGCGCCGATCCTGGTCCGGCCGGCCGTGGAAGGATGCCGGGTGAGCCTTTCGCTCGGCCTGTTCCTGGCGGCGTTCCTGTTCCTCCTGTTCGCGGGCCTGCCGGTCGCCTGGACCATGGTCGCCGCGTCGTTACTGTGGCTTGCGGCGAGCGGCCAGACGGCCTTCCTCCCGGTCCTGCCCGAGCGGATATTCCAGGGCATCGACGTGTTCGTGCTGATGGCGATCCCGCTGTTCATCCTGGCCGGGGAACTGATCAACGAGAGCCGGATCACCGACCGGCTGATCGACTTCGCCAACGTCCTGTTCGGCTGGATGCGCGGCGGGCTGGCCCAGGTCAATATCGGCGCATCGATCCTGTTCTCGGGCATCACCGGGGTCGCGCTCGGCGACATCGCGGCGCTCGGCAAGGTCTTCATCCCGTCGATGAGCCGGAGCGGCTATACCGCCGCCTATGCCGCCGCCGTCACGGCCTCCTCCTCCATCATCGGCCCGATGGTGCCGCCGTCGCTGATCGTCGTCATCTACGGCTCGATGACGGGGGTCTCCATCGGCGCGCTGTTCGCCGCCTGCATCGTTCCGGGCCTGACCATCGGCTTCTGCCAGATGACGCTGGTCGGGTTCCAGGCGCGCAAGCGCGGCCATGCTGCCGTCGCGATGGACCGCAGCCTGCCGGCGGTCGCCCGGTCGGCGGGCCGCGCCTTCCCGCCGCTGTTGATCCCCGGAATTATCCTGGCTGGCATCCTGGGCGGCATCATGACGCCGACCGAAGCCGGCGGCCTCGCGGCCTTCTATGCCCTGCTGATCGCCGTGTTCCTCTATCGCACCCTGGACCTGGGCCAGTTCCTGTCGGTGCTCGACCGCTCCGCCGTGTTCTCCGCGCAGCTCCTGATCATCGTCGGCTGCGGCGCGATCTTCACCTGGGTGATGGGGATGGAGAATGTGCCGTCGCTGCTCGAGAACACGGTGCGCGAGCTCGCCCTGCCGCCGGTATTGCTGCTGCTTGCACTCAACCTCATCATGCTTGTGCTCGGCATGTTCATCGATCCGGTCGCCGCGATCATCCTGTTCGTGCCGATCCTCGCCACCGCGGCCGCGGCGGTCGGCATCGACCCGGTCCATTTCGGCGCCATCGCCATTTTGAACCTCAATATCGGGCTGCTGACGCCGCCGCTCGGCGTCTGCCTGTTCGCGGCCGAGCGGATCGCCGGCTGCGGCCTGCCGGCGCTGTTGCGCGAGACCTGGCCCTTCCTGCTCGTCAGCCTGGCCGCCCTCGTGCTGGTCACCTATGTGCCGGGCTTGAGCCTGTGGCTGCCCCGGCTGCTCGGGTTCTGACGGAGGCGCGCCATGGAAGACCGTTGGGCCCATATCTGCTCGGCCGCCGTCGACCGCCCGGCCGCGGATGCCATGGCCTTCCTGCTGGCGCCGGAAAATCTCGCCGCCTGGGCCGTCGGGCTGGGCGACGCCACGGTCCACCCGGACGGCACGGTCGAAGGCGCCTTCCCGGAGACCGGAGAACCGATCTGGGCCCGGATCGACGCGGACACCGAGCGCGGGACGATCCTGTTACACATCGGCCCGGACCCCGGCGGGCTCGTCGCCCGCATCATGATCCGGGTCGTGCCGGGCGCGGTTCTGGAAGGCGATCCGCAAAGCTGCGTCGTCTCCCTGGTCGCGTGGCGGCAGGCGGGCATGGACGAGGCCCGCTGGGAAAGCCTCAAATCCGGCCACGAAGCCGAAATACTCGAGCTCAAGCGGCTGATCGAGGCGTCCGCGCGCTGAAGCGGCGGCGATACCGGTCAAGAAGATCGCGTGTTGGTTCTCAAAATAGGCTTGCCGTGTGGATCAAATCAATTGGATCGAAAACTTTTTCGAATTCGGATACTTTTGCTTCACCGTACGCCTATTCCTGAGAGCCATTCGTCAACCTGCCCGAAAGCGTCCCGTTGCCACTGTTCAGCCGATTGATTGCCTAGTGCATCGGAATCTTCCACGAATTTCCGAACACAAGCAGGTCCAAAATCATCGACA
>FZLR01000021.1 GCA_900197615.1 Rhodospirillaceae bacterium Spongia-Bin9 | reverse complement strand
CATCCGCATCCACTTCGCCTCGGCCTGTCCCGACGCCGCCCTGTTCCGCATGCTGGCCGGGCGCCTCGCCGCCTCGGGACCCTGACCGCCGGGGCGACGTGCCCCGCCAAACCGAGACCCTTCAACCCCCAACCCCGATACCACAAACCTAAATCCCGGCACCGTGAAGGGGCCGAACGAAAGCCCCTGCGCGCGCAAAATCAGACGATACAATCAACCCGTCGTGAATAGAGCGGGTTAGCCCCCAGCCCGGAAAAACACTGATACGAGAGGTCCGGGCCGGCCGAGTAGTGGTCTGGAGTGTGGCGAGAATCCCGTGAATGTGCGGTGTCCGGTGCATCTGGCCGGGTTGAGGGGGTTTGTCGAGCGAGGCGGGCGCCGTCCAGTCGAAGTCGATCCACGGGTAGCGCGCGAGATCCTGCGGGACGACTGTTCCGGCAAACAGCGGGTGATCGCGCCAGGCGACGATGCCGGCGGTCATGTCGAGGAACCGCTCGCGGCGCAGGAATGCCGGCAGGGGTTCGTCGGTGTCGACGCCGCCGCAATGGAGATCGCAGTCTCCGTCGGCCAGGCGGCGCAGCCCCTCGGCGCGGGTGGCGCTCCGTATCCGGAGCTGGACGGGCGGGGAAGGTTTCCCGGAGGCGGGCCGCCGGCCGTGCGAGATTGGTCTCGATCCACGGCGGGGTTGCGGTGACGCGGAACACGCCGGTGCCCCCGGAGCGGGCGGCGTCGATGGCCCGGTCGGCGGTCTCGATCTCGGCGAGGATGCGCCGGCGCGCTCCACCGCCGTCGCTCCGAGCGCGGTCGGACGCACGCCGTGCGGCAGAGATCCCGCTCGATGCTGAGGCCGATGGGAATTGGGGGCGTTACGCGATAGGTGTCTGTCTCGTGAGGGTCTTGCCGGATATGGGAAGTGCAGGTCTTGCGGGCAAAACGGAGAGATTGGGGTAATGGGCAATAGGATCCTCTTGGACACGGATGTTTGGCTCGATCTGGCCGGAGACCACAGAAAGGCGCCTGTGCTAACTGCACTCGACAGCCTGGTTCGTGCGGGCGTGGTCGAGCTCATTCTGCCTGAGATTGTGCTCGCCGAATTCAGGCGCAATCGCGACGGCGTTGTCGAACGCAGCAGGCGCAGCCTGTCGTCCCACATCAAGCGCGTGCGGGTAGCAATGGCAGATTTCGGCGACGAGGGCCGCCGTTCCGCCGCAATCGCCCAGCTTGACGATATGGAGCACAACATGGCCGTGACGGGAGATCTGTCGCGCCAGACACTCGACGCAATTGCAAGTCTCATGGCAACGAGCCCGGTCACCGTCGTCAGCGACGATGTCAAGCTCAAGGCAGTTGAACGGGCATTATCAAAACGTGCGCCGTTCCATCGGTCGAAGAACTCCGTGGCAGATGCGATGCTAGTCGAGATGTTTGTAGAGGCGGTGGAGGCAGATATAGAATCAGACACACGATTCTTCTTTGTTACCTTGAACACGAAGGATTTTTCTCAACACAACGGAGACCGGCGTCTGCCACATGCAGATCTTGAACCTATATTTCAGGTCGAGAACTGCACCTATGCTACTTCGATTGCCGAGGTCATCAATGAACTCGACAGCGAATTGCTTATCGAACTGGAGTGGGAGGAGAGCTGCTCTGAAGAGCCTCGCGGCCTGTCTGACATACTGGAAGCGCAACACGTGCTGGTACGACAGGTTTGGTACAACCGGCACTTGTCTCTGCGCTTCGGAGTTGAGAATGGAGACATCCGCATTATCACCGGGACGGAGTTCGCGAAACTGGATGGATACCATCCGGAGGTCGTCGTCGACGAAATTTGGCAAGGTGCGCTTGCGGCTGCCAAGAAGACCGAAGAGGAACTTGGTCAAAGTCAGCTCGGTCCATGGGATGACTTTGAGTGGGGCATGATAAACGGGAAGCTGTCGGCGCTTCGCTGGGTACTGGGCGACGATTGGGACATGCTGGACACGTGAACGAGTAAGGACAATGTGGCATCTCCACCCGCAAGACCGGCGCCGGCGCGCTCAGGCGCCCGGTCCTGGTGGCGCTCAGTATCCGTCCCGACGGCAAGAAGGAGATCGTCGACTTCCGCCTGGCCACCAGCGAGAGCGCCGCCGAGTGGGAACGCTTCCTCACCTGTTGATCGGCGTGGAAAATTGACTCCCCACTGGAGTGGGCCCCTGGGGTCGGACAGTTGGCTTGAATTGATTTGACCGGTGCGTCGGGCATTCGAAGGATCGACGCCCATGGCCAAGTACCGAACCCACCGAACCCATAGCGTCGCGTTCAAGTGCCAGGTCGTTCAGGAGTATCTCGCCGGCGAGACCCTGCACGGCCTGGCCCGTCGGCACGACCTGTTCCGCACCCTGATCCGGATCCGGGTGGATAAGTATGAGGCCGGCGCCTTCGACGAGGATGCCGAGGCGGCCGACACGATCCAGGAATACGAGGCCCGGATCGCGGCTCTCGAGCGCCTGGTCGGCAAGCAGGCCCTGGAGCTCGAGTTTCTAAAAGGGGCACAGCGGCAAGGACGGCAGCCGGGAAGCGGGCCCATGTCCGTCCTCACCGGCCCGCAGGCCTCTCCATCGCCCAAAGATGCCGACTGATGGGGATGGCGCGCTCGACCTGTTACCGCGAGCCGAAGGGCTCGGCCATAACAGCCCCTGCTCGGCCTTCGCGGCGCGCGACTCGGCCGGCGCAAGGGCCATCTTCAGGGCATCTATGTCGGGCCGGCGGGTCATTCTCGGCAGCGGAGAGTCTCATGGGCTAAGCCTTGTGAATTGTTGATCGGTGTAGCTGTCGGACGCTGTTCAACATGCTAAGCATTGATCCTTCTTGAATGCGGGGGATGAGGATGTGCACCGACTCTCAATGGACCAAAGCAGATCAAATGATGCCGCATGAAGCGGCATTCGCCAAACTTAGTTGAAATTCATACTTGAAATCGGGCATGGACAATCATATGATTGGAAAAGGCGAGGGCTCTGGTCGATGACGGCGCCGAGCGAATCGACGAGAGATCAATTGGCAGTCCTCGCGCGGAGGAGCCATGCTCGCGTGACAGCGTTCAGCAGGGAGCGCCCGACGGACTGGCGTCCAGGACAGGTACGGAACCCTGAGGGGGTGCTGGATACCCACTTTACAGATGCTGCGGCATGGGAACTCATCGCGGCAAGGATCGAAGACGGGCACCCGATCGAGACAATGGAACTGCACACGCCGAGAGGAGCCACAGGATACGTGATGAAAATCGACCTTGAGCCCGGCCAGCCACAGCTCTACGTCAAGCTTCAACTGGGATCGGGGAAGATCATCGGGCGTAGTTTTCACTATTCCGAATAGAAAGATTGAGGGAGCCAGGAGATGGATCCGAGAGGCTTGAACACCCAGCAGCAAGCGCACTCGCGGACTGGAATGCGGGTCGTGCAGTCGGCGCCGTCTTGTCCTATGTGCGGTGAGGAGGGCATCACGACCACGTGGAATGTCCACGGATTCGATTACGGAGCTGGGGAGTCCTCTGTCGGGTTGCGGGTGAGCGTGCCGATGCGTCGGTGCGGGGCGTGCGAGTTCGAATATCTGGATGATGAGGCGGAACGACTGAAGCACATTGCAATCTGCGATCATCTTGGCGTTCTGCCACCCGACGAGATTCGGGGAATCAGAGACGATCATGGGATGACGAGGGCCGCCTTTGCCCATGTGACCGGGCTTGGCGAGGCATCGCTGAATCGGTGGGAAAACGGCCTTTCTATCCAGACACACGCTAACGACCGGTATCTGCGCCTTCTTGCGCGTCCAGAGATCATGTCGCGGTTGCAGGAGTTCACGGCGGCAAGGCTTCCAGAAAGTCACGTGGCTGGCGTTGTGGCGGGAAGATTTCGAGTTGTGGAAGTGACCGATGTCCTGCGTAAGGAACAGGCGGCGTTTCGCTTGCGACGGGTTGCGTGACGGGCATGTACATAACGACGTTCTACTCGTTCAAGGGCGGCGTCGGCCGCACGATGGCCTTGGTGAATACGGCCGTCACTCTCGCGCTTCGCGGGCGGCGCGTTCTTGTTGTGGATTTCGACGTTGAGGCGCCGGGACTGGATACCTTTGACGTGCTGCGGCCGCGAGAAGAAGTTCCTGGAATCATCGACTTTGTCGCTGAGTATGTGAAGTCGGGAAAAGCTCCGAACGTTGCGGGTTACATCGGAGACTGTTCTGACATCGGTCAAGAAGGTGGAAAATTATGGATCATGCCCTCGGGAAGAAACGACACCTACGCCGCAACATTGGGTCAGATCGATTGGGTAGATTTATACGAGCGGCGTGATGGGTTTGTGCTGTTCGAAGATCTCAGAAAGCAATGGTCGCGGACCGTTCAACCGGATTATGTCCTGATAGACTCCCGCACTGGGCACACGGATTCTAGCGGAATTTGTACACGACAACTACCCGACTCCGTAGTCATTCTATTTTTTCCAAATGAACAGAACCTTCGCGGTCTGACTCAAGTCGTCCGCGACATTCGCGCCGAGGCAGATGAGCCGCGAAGGAAGAATATTGCACTACACTTCGTGATGTCCAACGTGCCAGATCTAGACGACGAAGATCTGATATTGAAGGATAAGATATCAGCGTTTCAGAAGCAGCTTGGTTTCCAGCGCGATCCCATGGTCGTACACCGGTACGATTCTCTTTCTCTCCTCAACCAGGTGGTATTTGCGAAGGACCGTCCCAGAAGCCGTCTAGCACATGAATACAGCGATATTGTTCGAGAAATTTCGACTCGAAATTGGAATGACCGGGACGGTGCACTTGAATACATCCAAAGAGCAGGAGAGCGGAGACGATGGTTGGAAGACGACTCGATACTCACAAGAGACGAAAGGCTCGTGAAGATCGAAGAGGGCCATCGGGATGACGGAGAAATCCTGTTTCGACTTGCCGAGCTCAGAGAAACCGATCGTCAAACGGAATCCGCAGCACAGCTGATCAATCAAGCGATCCACCATGGATACGATCGACCAGAGGCGTTTTTGAAACGTTCGCGATTCCGCGCTGACAACGGTGAATTGGATGGTGCTGTCGAGGACGCGTGGCGAGTATTGGCGTCAGAACATATTGCTGCACCAATGGTACGAGAGGCGATCTGGCGCTTGGTGCGACTTGAGAAGCGGGAACCGCAACGGTTCGTTGAGTCGAACGCGGTGGCGTCTCTGGACCTTAATGGAAAGTTCTGGCTTGCCGGTACTTTCAACCGTTCTCGTGACGATTTGTTGATTGCGGTGGCGTTGTGGGAGCCGATCGTTGCATTGTCAGATCTTCGGCCGGATATGCGCAAGAGAGCCCGACGTTGTCTCGGATTGTCGTATATGGGCCTCGGTCGATGTGCGGCGGCTGCGGCATTGTTCCGTGACACGGAACTCGAAGTCGCGGAGATGGAGATCGTTGAAGCGTTCAACTACGGCATGGCACTTTGGGGGATAGACGGAGCCATTGATCGGGAGACATTCATACGAGTAGTGGAAATCGATCAATCAGGCGAAGAAAATGAAGAGACCGCAAATTATCTGCAGTGCATGGTGATTGCGTATTGGGCAGTAGGAGAAACCGACAAGGCCGTAGACCATGCGAACCGGGCGAAACGAGCACTGACCGCCCTTGGCGGACGATCAGAGTTCAGCTGCTGGCGCTATCTGCAGGTCAGCATGAGTACGTTCGAGAGGGATCTAGATGAGATACTAGTGATGATTGAGAATAATGAGCTTCGTACACCGCGGTTCATGGCTGAGACCGGTACGGCTGCCCTTGGTTGCTGATAGGAGACATGACAGTGGACAATTGACCAGTTCACTGTCAACGGTAGTTGGTATTTTGAAGTGATGAGTGAATTACGATCCGAGACTCGTTTCGGCGAGTTGCGTGCCTTGTTCGCGCGTGGAAGTCCCGCAATGAAGTTTCCCAGACAACCGCTTGCTCTTACCCTGGCAAGTCGGCACGCTGAATTGATACGCACTGATTGGTCGACAGGCGTGAAACCATATCGCGCATTGAGGTCGCGTGCAGGTCGAGAATTGCGACCAAACGATTGCCGAGTTACTCCCGCGCCTACCGCCTCTTGCATTTGCAGGGCGTCGATCTGTTTTGCGGTTCTGGCACGCTCCTGTCCGATACGGACTTCGAGGAGGACACCAATGCATGGCAGGGCGCCGAGGGAGAGTGGGCCTCAATGGCGCCCCCGCTTCGATCTTGCCGAGGAACATTGCCGATGATCGCTCACCCCATCTCCGCCGCAGGACCCCTCGTCACCAACGGTTTCGAGGTTGTTCTGCCGGAGATCGTTGAAGTTCTGGTTCGCGACTTTCCTGACGGTGCTGAGGTCAAGGCGGAGCGTGAGCGCGTGTCCGACCACTGGTTCGTTCACTGGTTCAAGGGCATGCTCTACTACCTCCGCCTCAAGGGCGGTGGCGTTAATGTGTCTGGCCGCACGGCTACGCTCCGCACACGCGAGCATCCCTGGCTCCTGCGATCATGCCTGGAAGACAGCGTGGCTGAAGTCTTCCACAAGTATGAACCGCTGAGGCGGCGACCGTTCACCTTTCTGGCGCAAAAGCAGGACTTGGTCGTGACGGCCGCCAAAGATGCCGGAATCGACCCCGCCTTGCTCGATGGCTTTCGTGTCAGGCCGCGCTATCGCATACACCCCAAGATCTATGAACTCGCGGACGGATGCGCCCGTGTCGGCATTTTTGTTACCATCAACATGCATTACGATATTGACACGGATCTGACCCGCCTGCAGGACGCCAAGGTTGATCTCGCCGGACTCCATCTGGTTCGGCGCCAGTCCGAACCGGGACAACGTCGTCATCTCGGTCAATTTGAGCGGATTGATGGTGATACCGTGTGGCTTTGCGAAGCTCACGACGACAGCCACGTCGCTCTGAAGGACGCCAAGATCGAAGGGTCGAAGGAGAACTTTGCACGCTGCCTCCAGGGGCTGCTGGGCCAGCGCGCCCGGTCGTTCAATGCCGCGATGGAGCAGGCGCAAACGGGCTACCGGCTCGGACCGGACTTCGACACGAAGGTCGAAGAGGTCGGAAAGTTCCTCGCACGCAATCCTATTCCTCTCGGGCTTGAGATGCATGCGCAAGTCGGTCGACGGATCACGATTGCGAACGATGGAAGCGCAAATTCCATCTACAGGGCGCCACCGGTTGACTACGTGTACGACCGTACGGGTTCGAACAGCGCGAGGTTCGCTTGGCGTGGGCTACTCGACTACGGCCCGTACGACCGCGACAGCTTCCCCACTCGCTCTCCCAGATTGTTGGTGGTCTTTCCCAAGGGGGTTGAAGGTAAGGTCAATAGCTTCCTCGCCGGCCTTCGGGACGGAATGGGCAGGACCGGACCCGGATTCGAGCAGGGATTCGTCCGGGTGTTCGGCATCCGCAAGATTGAGTTTGTCAACTGCCCGGTCGATCTCGGCGGCATTGCCGATGACCAGGTGGAACAGGCCTATCGCGACGCGATCACCGATACGTTGCAACATGACCACCGCATGGACGCGGCCATCGTGGTCCTTCAGGACCGCCACGCCTTCCTGCCGGGTCTTCGCAATCCGTACTTGAGAACCAAAGCATTGCTCATGACCGTGGGGATCCCGGCCCAGGAGATTCGGGTCGATACCCTGAACAAGGACCGCTATGGTCTTTCCTATGCGCTGCAGAATTTTTCTGTCGCTCTCTACGCCAAGCTGAACGGCACGCCCTGGACGGTCAACCAGGACCGGCAGATCGGCGACGAGCTGGTCGTTGGCATGGGCTTTGCGGAGCTTTCAGGCAGCCGCATCGAGGATCGGCAACGCCATGTTGGCATCACCACCGTATTCAGCGGGGACGGCACCTATGTTCTCGGAAACGTATCGCGCGAATGCGCGTATGCCGAATATCCGGAGGTGGTCAGGACTTCCATGTTGTCCATCCTCAGGGACGTCAAGCAACGCAATAACTGGCAACCCGGCGACCGAATTCGCGTCGTCTTTCATGCCCATCGCCCGCTGAAGCGCGTGGACATTGCTCGGATCGTTTTCCAATGCACGCGGGAAGTCGGATCGGAACAAGACGTTCAACTGGCGTTTGTCACCGTGACCCACGACCATCCCTTCACGCTCCTTGACAGAAACGCGCTCGGCGTTCCGGTCAAGAAGCAGGGTCGCGAGATGAAAGGGGTTTATGCGCCCGATCGCGGTACCATCGCGCAAATCGGCCGTTCAAGCCGACTCCTGGCGGTCAATTCCGGCAATCTGATCAAGCGAGCTAACGCGCCGCTACCCAAGCCGCTCCTCATTCGCGTCGATCCCGCATCGACATTCAGGGATGTGGACTACCTATCCGAACAGGTGTTGAAATTTACCAGCCTGTCGTGGCGTTCCACCTTGCCCGTCCACACACCGGTCACGATCTTCTATTCCGAGCGTATCGCGGAGCTCCTGGGTCGTCTGCGCGACGTGCCACAGTGGTCGACAACACCGCTAGACGTGAAGCTCCGCTATAGCCGATGGTTCCTGTGACGCACGTCATCGAGAGCCCTCTGGCCGAGATTCAGGCTGCCGCGCGGCGCAAGATCGGGCAGGCCATCGACTGGCCCGACCTCGCCGCCGCGCTTGCCATACGCATATGCGAGCGCCACGGCATGGAGTATCCCGAGAGTTGGCTCACCGACATCCCGCAATCGGAGAGGCCCGACTTCCGCCGCGCTCCCGTGATAGCGGCCT
This sequence comes from Rhodospirillaceae bacterium Spongia-Bin9, assembly GCA_900197615.1. GTDB lineage: Bacteria > Pseudomonadota > Alphaproteobacteria > Bin65 > Bin65 > Bin65. The sequence continues at coordinate 30,275 of FZLR01000021.1, read as the reverse complement.
ATGGCTTGGTCCTGGAGAAAGTGAGCCCCGGTGTCCGCGAAGCGTGGATGGCCGCCATCGAGACGCTGCGCGGCCGGGCCGCGTTCCCGGGTGACCGGGGGTCGTTCGAGTACAGTCCGCGAGAACTGGTGGGCGTCGCCTGCGGCCTCGCTTCCCTGGACGCCGACCCGCACGGCCATGTCGAGTGGTTCGCGAACCTCCTGATCCGCGGCCTTGCATCGAACCGCTTCCACAACCCCCAGCTTCGACTGGCTGCGATGATGGCGCTCAACCATGTCGATCCCGCGAAGGGGCGAAGTGCCGGGGGAATCGCTCCGGACATCAAAACCCTCAGCATGCGTGAATTGTCGCTGGTCGCTCGATTGAGCTTTGCGATCGGCGCCGAAGACATCCTGTCGACGAACGTACTCGAAGCTGCATTTGAAACGAGACTTGCGGAAGACCGGGTGAGCGTTACCGACGTCAGCGAAGCAGCGGCGTTCATGTATCTTTGCAGACGCATTCTCGACAAGCTGCCGTTTCGCAATGCATCGGCCAGTTCGCTCGATACCGTACTGGTGCTCTGTCGCCGGTTTCATCTTTTTGCGATGCAGCTGGGACGCCGCCACGGCGGGCGCGACGCGGTGTCGATACGGGACGAATACGACGTGCAGGATTTGTTCCACGCCATCCTCCTGCTGCATTTCGACGACGTGCGGGCGGAGGAAGTGACGCCTTCATACGCGGGGAACTCATCCAGGGTGGACTTCTACTTGCCCGACGCACGCTTGGTGGTAGAGGTGAAGATGACGCGACAGTCTTTGCAGCAGCGCCAAGTTGCAGATGAGCTCATCGAGGATGCGGCGCGCTATGCAGCCATGGAGCGTGTGGACACATTGGTGTGCCTCGTATACGACCCGAGCAGTCTTTGCCGTAATCCTACAGCCCTCGAACGCGATGTCGCGGAATCAGGGAGAAAGTTCGCGGTGCATGCCGTCGTTTGCCCTCGAGGTGTGTAACGGCTGAAGCGCTGACGGATATTCCGGCCTTCTGTTCGTGATCGTGTGTTGTTCGGCGTCACCCATTGACCTCAAGAAAAATTGGATCAACACGTTGTCACGCTGATCGGCGTCAAATCTGAGCGCCGGACAACAGGCTGTGAGGGTCGACCGAATTCAGGTCGCCGGCAGGCCGACTGTACGGCGCCCTCGAAACCGACCGGTTGAGGGCCTGAGGGGCCGCCGCCCAGGAGGTTGCCCCCGATGCTCCCTGTGATCCGCGCTGCGGCGTTCTGGATTGAATCCCGGGCCAGATGCGCGTAACGGGCAGTCGTCTGCACCTGCGTGTGGCCCAGCAACTTGCCGATCATCGTGAGGCTCTCGCCCAGGGCCAGCGCCCTCGACGCATACGTATGACGAAAATCGTCCAACCTGACATGGTTCGGCGAGCGTAGTCGCTCAGTGTCTTTACAGAATATCTGCCGCAATGCTGTCGGCGATTCTCTCCGCCGCCTCGTGGATCGAATCCTGCGCCAGGTGCGCATATCTTGCCGTCGTCTCGATATCGTTGTGCCCCAGCAGCTTGCCGATCACCGGCAGGGTCTCGCCGAGCGCCAGCGCCCTGGAAGCGAAGCTGTGTCGAAGGTCATGAATCCGGACATCCTCCAGCTTCGCGGCTTCCCGCACGGCCCGCCAGGCCCTGTCGAGCGCACTCTCGCTACAGCGGCCGTCCGGAGCCCTGCCCGGAAACACCCACGGGTTGCCCGCCCGGCGCGGCAGCGCCGCCAGCAGCCGCACCGCCGGCGGCGGCAGCTGCACCGCGCGGGGACCGGATTTCGCGTCGGGAAGGCGGAGCTCGCCGGCGTCCAGATCGACGTCCGTCCAGCGCAGCGCGAGGACCTCGCCCTTGCGGCAGCCGGTCAGCATCAGCAGGCGGATCGCCGCCGCGGCCACGGGCGAGGCGGTGCCGGTGTCCACGGCCTCGTCCAGCGCCCGCCCGAGCCGGGCGAACTCGGCGTCGGTCAGGAAGCGCTCGCGGCCGCGCTCGGGATGTTTCTCGATCGACCGGCACGGGTTGCAGCCCGCCGGCACAAGGCCCCAGCCCTCGCCCAGACGGTACATGTGCGCCAGCGTCTTGACCGCCCGGTTCGCCGCTACCGGACGGCCGCTCAGTCCGCGGTGCAGTTCGACGACCTGCCGGCGCTCCACCGCCTCGACCGGCAGCCGGCCGAGCGCGGGCAGGATGTGGCGGCGCAGCACGCCGCGGAGCTTGGTCTGCGTCCTCGGCTTGAGCCGGACTTCGACATGATCTTCCAGATAGCGCGCCGCGAGGTCGGCCACGGTCGGGCCGCCCCTGGCCCGGGCCGCGAGCGGCAGCGCCACCGGGTCCTCGCCCGCCTTGATGCGCGTCACGATCAGCGCCGCCCGCCGGCGGGCCTCGTCGGCGTTGAGCACGCCGTGCCGGCCCACCGTCACCCGCTTCGGCCCCTCCGGCCCCCGCGCCTGGGCGATGTAGACCTTGCCGCCGGTCGGATAGACCCGGACCCCGAAGCCGGTCACGGTCCGGTCCCAGAACACCGTGTCGCGCTCGACCGTCATCGCGGCCACGGAGCGGTTGGAGATCGTCCTCTGCTGCATCGCCGTTGCCCTCACGCCGCCTCGGCGTCGCCGGGCATGATCCAGGCGGCGATGCTGCCGCCGGTCCTGGCGGCCGCCGCCTTCTCGGCGTCGCGCACCAGGTGGGCGTATTTGGCGGTGGTGCCGACCCGGGCATGGCCGAGCAGGCGCCCGATGACCGGCAGGCCCTCGCCGAGCGCCAGCGCCCTGCTGGCGTAGCTGTGCCGGCAGTCGTGGAGCCGCACGTCATGGAGCCCCGTCGCCTTCCTGACCCGCCGCCAGTGCCAGGACAGGCAGGCCAGACGGCTCTGCGGCTTTGCGCCCCTGAGCACCCAGGGAACGCCGTCCTCCCGCTCGATGCCGTCCAGCACCGTCAGCACCGGCCCGGTCAGCGGCACCATGCGGGGGCCCGTTTTCGAATCGCGGAGCCGCAAGACCCGCGCCGCGCGGTCGATGTCGTCCCATTGCAGGGTCAGGATCTCGTCCGAGCGGCAGCCGGTCAGCATCAGCAGGCGGATCGCCGCGATGGCCGAGGGCTGCATCGAGCCCTCGGCCTCGAAGGTCTTCAGCGTATCGCCGATGCGCCGGAACTCGTCGGGCGTCAGGAAGCGCTCGCGGGGCGTGTCGCGGTACTGGCGGACATGCCGGCAGGGGTTGCGCCCGGGCGGGACCATCTCCCAGCTCTCGGCCAGCGAGAACATCTTCGAGAGCACCCAGATCGCCTGGTTGGCCGCGGCCGGCGTGTCGCGCAGCCCGTGGTGGAGCCCGGCCGCGTCTTCCGGCGCGACGTCCTTCAGCGCCTTGGCTCCCAGCGCCGGCAGGATGTGGCGCTCGATGGACATGCGGTAGTTCTTCGCCGTCGCCGGCTTGCAGCGCGCGGCGACATGGTTCTTCAGGCAGAGTTCCGCCAGGTCGGCGACGGTGGGCTCGGGCGCCGGTTCCGGCGGCTTCGGGTCCTCGCCCCGCTTGATGCGGTCGATGGCCGCCGCCGCCTCGCGGCGGCGCTCCTCGACGGTCTTCTCACCGGCCGGCCCGAGCATCGCCCGCTTCAGGCCCGCCGGTCCCCTCGACTGGACGATGTAGAGCTTGCGCCCGGTCGCATGGACCCTGACCCCGAAGCCGGCGAGGTCGCGGTCCCAGAAGATGGCGTCCTTGCCGCCGGGCTTCAGCCCGTCCACAATCCGCTTGGTGAGCCTGAGGGTGCTCCGTTTCGGCATCGCCGCGCTCCGCCCCGAAATGCCCGCATGCCAGTCATCAAACCGCATACGGGCGGCATCAAATCGGGGGCGATTGAAGGCGATGCTTGGCGGCAAGTCAAGGGACCGAGAGCCGATGAGGGCAGAAAAATATCAAATATTACAATGCACTATCATACTCTCGGCACCGGACGTCAGGCAATGGCGGGGATTGGCAACAGTTCGATGCGACCCCGGAACTAGTCCGGGGGCTCCGGCCGGAATGACGGGAAAGACCGGGTTTTGTCCGGCGCCGCCGAGCCGAACCGGGACACGGCCGGATAGCCATCCTGCGTTTTTGCACGGTCGTTCAATTTCCGATTCCGGAAAATAGGCTTGCAAACCAGACGGTTGGCCCGTTTCCCTGATCTGGAAAGACCGTTCTTCATTTTGCAAAAAGTTGCCGGGACGGCCGGCCGCGGCGCTGCGGGCAACGCATTGCACCGCCTCGCTTTTCCGGACAGCGCCGGTCCGCAGCGTCTTGCCGATTGCGACGCAAAAGGCCGCATAAAAGGATAATAATCCTTGTGCTCTTGCCCGGTTTTCCACAAACCATTTCCGGCGAACAGGCGGGAAAAACAGAGGGTTGGCCGATTTTCCTGACCCGGATGGCGCGCGTACCCCGTTTTCCACAAAATGCGCCGGAACGGCGCTTTCTCGACGATTCGGGCCGCAGCGATTCGGGCCGGGGCGGCGGGGGGATCGGCGGTCGGGATCGGATGGAAAACACGCCCGCGCAGCACTCGGGGCGCATTTCGGGCGTTGATGGGAACAATCATAGGGGACAAAAATCGCTATGTCAAGGAAATAAGCAAAAAATAGGTAATTATTATAAGTTCGCCGAAACGCCCCTTCGTCTTCGCTCAGGGCAGGCTCCTTCGATACGCACCGGCCTAAATCCGGGGTCGATGGGGGTGCTGCGGGTGGCCGGCAGGGTTACCTTGCGGCGAAGCGCGGCCCGCAATGGAAACGGGCGATGCGCCACCCCCATCCGACCGCCCCTTCTGAAGAAGGGGAGGGACAGCGCCGCGGACGCCCGCGGCCTTTCGCAGGGCAATCCTCGAGGGAGAGGGATTTGTGGGTGCAAACCGGATACATGGGTAAGATGTCAGACAATCTGCGAGGTTCGCGCTTGCCGACAGTGTAGGGGAGCGGCTGCGTGCTGGATCGACCGGCGGAACGCGCTATTTCCGCGTTGTCATGGCCAAACCCCGTTTCATCGGTAGCGAGATTTACCGGCGGTCGCGGTACGGCGGCAAACATCCGCTGGCAATCCCGTGGGTTTCCCTCGCGGTCGACCTGTGCCGCGCGCTCGGTTGGCTGCCGGCGGACCGATATGTCGACAGCCCTGTCGCTTCCGTCGAGCAACTCACCCGGTTTCACGATCCCGACTATGTAGCGGCCGTCCGGCAATGCGAGCGCGACCGGGTCGCGACGCCGGAACAGCGCACGCGATTCAACCTCGGCGTCAACGGCAATCCGGTCTTCGGCGAAGTTTTCCGGCGCCCGGCGACGGCGGCCGGCGCTACGCTGCACGCCATCGAACTGCTGCAAAAGGGCGGCGTCGTCTTCAGCCCGGCCGGCGGCACCCATCACGGCCTGAAGGACCGGGCGAGCGGCTTCTGCTTCTTCAACGATCCGGTGCTCGGCATCCTTGCCGCTCTCGACAAGGGCGCTACGCGGGTCGCCTATCTGGATATCGACGCCCATCACTGCGACGGTGTCGAGATCGCTCTGGCCGACGATCCGCGCGTGATGATCCTGTCCGTGCACGAGGCCGGCCGCTGGCCGCGCACCGGCAAAGAGAGCGATACGCCGCGGCACATCCACAACTATCCCGTGCCCGCAGGCTTCGGCGACAACGACTTAGAATCGTTGATGAATTCGGAAATTCTTCCGGCGGTCCGCACCTTCGATCCGCAACTCCTGTTCCTGCAATGCGGCGCCGATGCGCTGGAGGCCGATCCGATGAGCGGGCTGGCCTTGACGAACGCAAGCCATGCCCGGCTGGCCCGTGCGGCGATGACCCTGAGCCCGCGCCTGCTGGTCACGGGCGGCGGCGGTTACAACCCCTGGGCGACAGCGCGCTGCTGGACCCGGGTGTGGGGCGTCCTGAACGGACTGGAGGCGGAAAAACCGATCGGACCGGAAGCCGAGGCCGTTCTGCGGGCCGTGACCTGGAGCCATTCCCGCGGGCGCAATCCGCCGGAGGCGTGGTTCACATCGATCGGCGACGAGGCCGGCTAGCGCAGGCGGCGCGCCATCAGCACGCCGTCGCCGACCGGCAGCATGGAAACCTCGAAGTCGTCCCGTTCATAGGCCTGGCGCGTCGCCTTCCGGATTGCGACCGTCGATTTTTCCGCTTCATCCGGGTCGGCGACCCGGCCGCCCCAGAAGACATTATCGAGCAGGATCAGGCCGTTGGGCCGGACGAGTTTTGCGCAAAAGCCGAAATACGCCGGGTAATCCTTCTTGTTGGCGTCGATGAACGCCATATCGAAACTGTCCGGACCGGGATTGTCCAGCAGCGTCTCGAGCGTTTCCAGCGCCGGCCCGATGCGCAGGTCGATACGGTCCTCCATTCGGGAGTCGCGCCAATGTTTGCGGCCGGCCGCCTCGACGAATTCATCGGTGATGTCGCAGGCCACGACCCGGCCGCCCTCGGGCAGCGCCATCGCCATGCGCAGGCTGGTGTAGCCGGTGAAGGTGCCGACTTCGAGGAACCGGCGGGCGCCGATCGCGCCGGCGAGCAGGGCCATGAACTGGACCTGTTCCGGCGAACTCTGCATGCCGTCCTGAGCCAGTTTGTGGGTATCTTCGCGCAGCGCCCTGACCGGGGCGGGTTCGTCGACTCCCCAGCGCAGCATGTAGGCGTGGAGCGCGTCGGTGAGATGGCCGGTGCGACGGGACATGGGGTAATCCTGTGCAGGGAGTACGGCCGCCGGACCCGGCAGCGAAGGTTGCGCCTTGATATCACAGCGTCGGCGACACACCATCATCGATACGACAAGCGCTTGCCGCCCGCCGCCGCATCGGCTATCGGCAGGCACAGACCGGGGCGTAGCTCAGCCAGGTAGAGCACCTGCTTTGGGAGCAGGAAGCCGGCGGTTCGAATCCGTCCGCCCCGACCAGGCAAGGACTATCGGAATTCGGAACTGAGCCATGCGCGCGCGCATCTACCGTCCGGCCAAGACAGCCATGCAATCCGGCCGCGGCAACGCCAGGAACTGGATTGTCGAATACGAACCGCAGGCGGCCCAGAAACAGGACCCGGTGACCGGCTGGACCTCGTCGTCGGATACCGGCCAGCAGGTCAGGATGGGCTTCGAGACAAAGGACGAGGCAATCGCCTTCTGCAAACGCAAGGGCATCGACTTTCAGGTCCGCGTGCCGCGGGAGCGGACCGTAAAGCCCAAGAGCTACGCCGAGAACTTCCGTTCCGACCGCGTGATCGGCTGAACCGCCCGATCCCGCTGCCCGGAAATGCCCCGAATTGAAGGGAAACGACGAGCTTCGGGCGGTCCCGCGCGCAATCGCACCTTGAACGCGCAGGGGCGAGGGGGCATTTCCGGGTCATGGCGATTCCCGACTCTGCAGCCGTCCGCGACGGGGACCGGGCCAAGCCGCGGCATCCCGAAAAGGCGCACCGGCCGGATACGCCGATCCGGCGCAAGCCCGACTGGATCCGCGTCAGGGCGCCGGCCGGCGACGCCTTCAACGCGACCCGGAAGCTGGTCCGGGATCACAATCTCGCGACGGTCTGCGAAGAAGCGGCCTGCCCCAATATCGGCGAATGCTGGGCGAAGAAGCACGCCACCTTCATGATCCTGGGCAGCGTCTGCACCCGCGCCTGCGCCTTCTGCAACGTCGAGACCGGCCTGCCGGATCTGCTCGATCCCCACGAGCCGGAAAATGTCGGCCTGGCCGCCGCGCGGCTCGATCTGGAGCATATCGTCGTCACGTCGGTGGACCGGGACGACCTGCCGGACGGCGGCGCGGGGCATTTCGTCCAGACCGTACGCGCCCTGCGCCGCCATGCGCCGCAGACGACCGTCGAGATCCTGACGCCGGATTTCCTGCACAAGCCGGGGGCGGTCGAGAAGGTTGTCCAGACCCGGCCGGACGTGTTCAACCACAATCTGGAGACGGTGCCGCGGCTCTACCCGAACATCCGGCCGGGCGCGCGCTATTTCGTTTCGCTGCGCCTGCTCCAGCACGTCAAGGAAATCGATCCGTCGATCTTCACCAAGTCCGGTCTCATGGTCGGCCTGGGCGAGACGAAGGAGGAGGTCTACCAGGTCATGGACGACCTGCGCTCGGCCGATGTCGATTTCCTCACCGTCGGCCAGTATCTGCAGCCGACGCGCAAGCATGCGCCCGTCGACCGTTTCGTTCATCCCGACGCATTCCGGGCCTACGAGAAAATGGCCTACGGCAAGGGCTTCCTGATGGTCTCCGCGTCACCGCTCACCCGCAGCTCCTATCTCGCCGGCGACGATTTCGCCCGTCTGAAGGCGGCGCGCGCGGCCGAGCGGGCGGCGAACCGGCAGGGCGATGCCTGAACACCGGCAGACCGCGATCCTGCCTTATGCGCCGGAGCAGATGTTCGATCTGGTTGCCGACGTGAAGCGCTATCCGGAGTTCCTGCCCTGGGTCATGGGCGCGCGTATCCGCCGGCAGACCGAGACGCTGATCGTGGCGGACCTTCTGGTCGGCTTCAGGATGATCCGCGAACGCTATACCTCGCGGGTAATCCTCGCCCGGCCCGGTCGCATCGACGTGACCTATACCGAGGGGCCGTTCCGCTATCTGGAAAACCACTGGAAATTCGCGCCGCACCCGGACGGCTGCGAAATCGAATTCTTTCTCGACTTCGAATTCAAATCCCGCCTGCTTCAACGGCTTATCGGGGCGTTGTTCAACGAAGCCGTGCGCAAGATGGTCTCGGCCTTCGAAGGCCGGGCCCGCAAGCTCTACGGCGATCCCGCTGCAATCGGGAAGACCCCGTCCGCCGCGCCCCGCGAAAACCCCGCATAGACCCTAGCCGAGCCCGCTGCGGTCGGGGGTGAGCGCTACCGCGCCGTAGACCAGAACCAGCTGCGCGATGTTGAACGACTGGTGCAGCAGGATGCAGGGCAGGATCGATCTGGATTTTTCGTAGAGCCAGGCCAGCAGGCAGCCCATCGCAAAGGCGACGACCATCACTTCGACCCGCCAATGCACGAGCGCAAAGACAAGGGCGCTGAGTGGAATGGCGCTTGCCGCGGCCATCCGGTTGCGCAGCCAGGAAAAAACCAGGCCCCGGAAGAACAGTTCTTCGAAAATCGGCACCGCAATGCCGCCGTAGAGGACGATCGTGGCGGCGGCGACCCAGGAAAAATCGAGCGGCACGAGAAATTCGGCGCCGGGCGGGTCCAGGTTCAGGGTCCGGCGGAGCATCAGGCCGAGTGCGAAGGCGAGCGGCGTGGCGGCGATTCCCAGCCCGATCGCCAACCGCTTCCAGCGGTCGCCAGCCGGCCTGATTCCGAGATCCTGCCAAGTGTAGCCGGAACTGCGCAGCAGTATTGCCGCAATAGCGGCGCCGAACGCCGCCAGGTTGACCGCAAGATAGCCGATCAGAACGATCTGCTGCCGCGCTCCGGTCATCGGCTCGCTTCTCAGCAGGGGCACGAACTGGACCGCGAAGGCGTAGACCAGGACGGCCACGCCGACGGCAATCAGCAGGTCGCGGCCGGCGATCGGCTTGGGCGGCGTCTGCATTGTGGCCGGCGTTGCGCTCATGATTTCCGGCCGCCGATCGCCCGGACGAGCAAAGCAAGGGCGTGCTGCGTTGCGGCGTTCCGGATTCCTTGGCGGTCGCCGCCAAAATTGCGACGGTCCGCGCCGCTCGCGCCGCCCCGGGCCGACCAGCCGAAATGGACGAGCCCGATGGGTTTTTCGGCCGTGCCGCCACCCGGGCCGGCAATTCCGGTGACCGACACGGCGATGTCTGCCCGGGAATGCCGGATCGCGCCTTCAGCCATGGCGCGGGCGACCGGTTCGCTGACGGCGCCGGGGCCGCCCGGTCCGGTGAGCGCCGGATCGACCCCGAGCAATTCCGCCTTGGCCTCGTTGGAATAGGTCACGAAACCGCGCTCGAAGACATCGGATGACCCGGCGATGTCGGTCAACGCAGCCGCCACCATGCCGCCGGTGCAGGATTCGGCGGTGGCGATCCTGAGGCCGGCCTGGCGCGCCGCCTGCAGGAGGGAAGCCGGGTCGACGGGCCGTTCTTCCGGGGTCACAGGGTCGGCTCCAGTCGAATGGCCAGCCATGTCAGGACCCCGGCATACAGGCCGGCGACGACATCGTCCGCCATGACGCCCCAGCCACCCTGTATCCGCCGGTCGATCCATCCGATCGGCCAGGGCTTCGCAATATCGAACAGCCGGAACAGGCCGAAAGCCGCCAGAAATTGCCACCAGGCGTTCCCTGAAACCGAAATCGGGGCGACCGGCAGCAGGGCGATCCATTGGCCGGCAACCTCGTCGACGACGATCGCCCCGGCATCGTGGCCGCCGGTCTGGCGGTCGTAGTGCGCTGCCGCCCAGGCGCCCAGCGGCAACAGCAGCAGGGTGGCCAGGCCGAGCCACAGCCAGCCCCAGGCGCCGCCGGCCCACAGCAGCGCGGCGCCGAAGGGCAGGGCGGCAAGCGAGCCGGCGGTGCCCGGCGCGACAGGCGAGAGGCCGGCGCCGAACCAGACCGCCAGCCAGCCTGCGAATCCGAACGGTCTTGCTGCCGCCACGTCACACCGTATCCGGCAGGTCGATGGACACCGCCGCCTGCGCCGCGATGCCTTCGCCACGGCCGATAAATCCCAGCTTTTCGGTTGTCGTCGCCTTAAGGCCGATGCGGGCCGGCGGCAGGCCGGTCAGGTCGCAAAGCCGTTGCTTCATGGCGTCGTGGTGCGGCGCCAGTTTCGGCCGCTCGCAGATGACGGTGAGGTCCAGGTTGATCGGCCGGCCGCCTGCGGCCGCGACCTTGTCAAGCGCATGGCGCAGGAACCGGTCCGACGCCGCGCCGCGCCATTGCGGATCGTTGTCGGGAAAATGCCGGCCGATATCGCCTTCGCCCATTGCGCCGAAGATTGCGTCGGTCAGGGCGTGCAGGGCGGCGTCGGCGTCGGAATGTCCCTCAAGCCCTCGAGAATGGGCGATCCGGACGCCGCACAGGACGATATGATCGCCGGGGCCGAAGCGGTGAACGTCGAAACCATGGCCGACGACAGTGACCCGCGGATCGGCCGAAGCCCGCGCAATCCGGCCGGCCCGCGCCAGGTCCCCGGCGGTGGTGATCTTGAAATTGTCCTCCGATCCCGGACTCATGGCCACGGAGAGGCCGGCAGCCTCAGCGACCGCGGCATCGTCGGTCAGTGTCTCTCCGGTCGCAGCTCGGTGCGCCGCCAGCAGGTCGCGGTAACGGAAGACCTGCGGAGTCTGGGCCCGCCACAGCCGGTCGCGTGCAACGGTGCCGATCACGACGCCCTTGCCGTCGGTTTTCTTGACCGTATCGGCCATCGGCACGCCGACGGCCGCCGCGCCGTGCCGGCGCGCCGCATCGAGGCACCGGCCGATGATCTCCGCGGTCACGAACGGGCGGGCGGCATCGTGAACGAGGACGAAATCTGGATCCATATTATCGAGGAATTTCAATCCGTTGTAGACCGATTCCTGACGCGATGCGCCACCGGTCACGAAATGAACCGGCGCCGAGCCGACCGCCTGCCGGGCCAACGCCGCATCGTCGGCGTGAATGACCGTCACGACGGTCGAGACCGCCGGATGCGCGGCAAAGACTCCGACCGTCCGGCGCAGCACCGGTTCGCCGCCGATCCGCGCATACTGTTTCGGCACGTCGCCGCCGGCGCGCGCGCCGCGCCCGGCCGCCACGATCACGGCCGCGCAGGCGCCCGGTTCGCCGGGTGCGGCGGGCGTCGGTTCGTCTGTCATGGTGCCGCTCATATCACCGATCCGGCAGCGTTCCCATCCTGCGCTATCCGCCGCATCGCCGGCCCCCGGTTGCCGTCGGTTCGGCCGCGGCCTAGGTTTGGCCCCATTGCACAACAAATAGGCGCTGGACGAAAAATGGGCATTCGGATCGGAGATGTGATGCTGGACGCGCCGGTCCTGCTTGCGCCCATGTCCGGCGTGACCGATCTGCCGTTCCGGCGACTCGTCCGGTCTTTCGGCGCCGGGCTGGTCTTTTCCGAAATGGTCGCCAGCCACACAATGGTGCAGCAAACCCGCAAATCGAGCCTCCGGGGCGACCTGCGCAGCGAGCGCCACCCCGCCGCTCTCCAGCTTGCCGGCGCCGAGCCGGCAGTCATGGCGGACGCGGCCCGTCTTGCCCGGGACTGCGGTGCAGCCCTGATCGACATCAATTTCGGCTGTCCCGCCAAGAAGGTCGTCAACAAGGCGTGCGGATCGGCCCTGATGCGCGAGCCGGCGCTTGCCGCACGCATCGTCGAAGCGGTCGTGCGCGCCGCCGATCCGCTGCCGGTGACCGCGAAGATGCGCTTGGGTTGGGACGATTCGAGCCGCAATGCGCCGGCCTTCGCGCGGTTGTGCGAGGCGGCCGGCGCCAGGATGCTCACCGTCCACGCCCGGACGCGCGAACAGCGTTTCGGCGGAAGCGCCGACTGGGCCGCGGTCGCGCCGGTCAAACGCGCTGTCGACGTGCCCGTTGTCGTCAACGGCGATATCCGCTCGACGGCGGAAATGAGCAAAGCGCTGGCATTGTCGGGTGCGGACGGCGTCATGATCGGCCGGGGTGCCTGCGGCAGGCCCTGGCTGCTGCGCGATGCAATGCTCGGGCTGGCCGGCCGCCCGGCAATCGCACCGCCTGCCGGGCCGGCGCTTGCCGCGCTCGTCAAGGGCCACTATGGCGCCATTCTCGAACATTACGGCGTGCCGGCGGGGGTGAGGATCGCCCGCAAGCACCTGGCCTGGTACGCCGATGCCGCCGGTGTCCCGCCGGCTTTCAAATCCGCGGCAAACCGGCTGACGGTTCCAGCCGACGTCCTGACGCTGATCGAGCGGACGTTCGAAGCGCCCGAACCGGCACCGCTGCTGGCGCCGGCAGCCCTGGCTGCCTGAGCATGAATGTGCGCTATGCCCCTGTGCGGCCGCTGCGGTCGGAGAGCCCGGCGCTGGCCGAAGCCGGAACCGCCGCTTCGGACGGCTGGACCTGTCTCAACGGGCTGGCGGACGCGATCCTCGTCGTCGACCGGGAAAACGCCATCCTGTTCGCCAATCTCGCGGCTGAAAACCTGCTGCGCTCCAGCCGCAAGGCGATCTGCCGGCGGACCCTGGCGCAGTATTTTTCGGACGACAGCCCGATTTTCTCGCTTCTGCAGCAGGCGCGGGAGAGCGGCAGCACCGTCGCGGACAGCGATACGTCCCTCGAATCGCGGCAACGGGCGATTCCGCATGTCGCGGTTCACGCCAGCCCGGTCGACGACGGCGCAGGGTCGATCGTGCTCAGCTTCCGGGAACAATCGATCGTGCACCAGATCGATCGCCAGCTCAGCCACCGCAGCGCTGCCCGGTCGGTGTCGGCCATGGCCTCGCTGCTGGCCCACGAAATCCGCAATCCGTTGAGCGGAATCAAGGGCGCAGCGCAATTGCTCGAGACCGCAGTGGGCGAGGAAGACCGGCCGCTCGCCAATCTGATCCGCGAGGAGGCCGACCGTTTGAACGCCCTGGTCGACCGGTTCGAGATATTCGCCGACCGGCCGCTCGTCCGGCGCGAGGGGGTCAATATCCACGAAGTGCTGGGCCGGGTCCGGCGCAGCGCGGAAAACGGTTTCGCCAGGGGCAGGCGGATCGAGGAAGACTACGATCCCTCCCTGCCCCCGGTTCTGGGCGACCGGGACCGGCTGGTCCAGGTCTTCCTGAACCTGGTAAAGAATGCGGCCGAGGCGACGCCCGACCGGGACGGCGAAATCCGGCTGCGCACCGCCTACCGCTCGGGCGTCCGGATCTCCGCCCCCGCCAACGACGGCTTTATCCGGTTGCCGATCGTCGTTTCGGTCGAGGATAATGGCCCCGGCATACCCGGCGAACTGCGCAATCACCTGTTCGACGCCTTCGTCACGACGAAGGCGTCGGGCAGCGGGCTGGGGCTGGCGCTCGTCGCGAAAATTGTCGAAGAACTCGGCGGCGTCGTCGAATTCGACCGGGAAAACGGCCGCACCGTGTTCCGGGTCTTGCTTCCGGCGCAGGAAGGGCCCTGAACGATGGCCGATGCAACCATCTTGCTGGCCGACGACGACCGGAGCATCCGCACGGTTCTCAGCCACGCCCTGGTCAGGGCGGGTTACGATGTCAAGGCGACCGGCAACGCCGCCACGCTGTGGAGCTGGATTCAGGACGGCGCCGGCGACATGGTGATCACGGATGTGATCCTGCCGGACCAGAACGGGCTCGATCTCGTACCGCGGATCCGGAAACTGCGGCCGTCGCTGCGCGTAATCGTGATGAGCGCGCAGAACACCCTTGCCACCGCGGTCCGCGCGACTGAGCGCGGCGCCTTCGAATATCTACCGAAACCGTTCGATATCAATGAATTGGTCGGCATCGTTCAGCGCGGTTTGACGGCGTCGGCGTCGAACGGCCACGGTCGCCGGACCGACAGGTCTGCGGACGACGGGCTGCCGCTGATCGGCCGCTCGCCGGCGATGCAGGAAATCTACCGCACACTGGCCCGCCTGATGCCGACGGACCTTTCGGTCGTCGTGACCGGCGAATCCGGCACCGGCAAGGAGCTGATCGCGCGCGCCCTGCACGACTACGGTAAGCGCAAGAACCGTCCGTTCGTCGCCATCAACATGGCGGCCATTCCCCGTGACCTGATAGAGAGCGAGCTGTTCGGCCACGAGAAGGGGGCGTTTACCGGCGCCGAATCCCGGGCGCCGGGCCGTTTTGCGCAAGCCGAGGGCGGCACCTTGTTCCTCGACGAAATCGGCGACATGCCGATCGAAGCGCAAACCCGGCTGCTGCGTGTGCTCCAGCAGGGCGAGTATCTTCCGGTCGGCGGGCGTTCGCCGATGCGCGCGAACGTCCGGATCGTCGCCGCGACCCACCGCGACCTCCGCACCCTGATCCGGCAGGGGCTGTTCCGGGAAGATCTGTATTACCGGCTGAACGTCGTGCCGATCCGCGTCCCGCCGTTGCGCGAAAGGCCCGAGGACATTCCGGACCTTGTCGACCACTTCCTGGCGCGCGCCGAAGCCGAGGGTTTGCCGCGAAAGGCGGTCGAGGAAGCCGCCCTGTCCCGTCTCGCCCGTGCCCGCTGGCCGGGCAATGTGCGCGAACTCGAAAACCTGATCCGCCGTCTGGCGGCGCTCTATTCGGAGGAAACGATCACGACCGGGATCGTCGAGGCCGAACTGGCGGACAGCAACGATGTGCCGTTGCCGGACCCGGACGGCGACGTCGAAGACGGCGAGAGTATCGGCGGTTCGGTGGAATTGCACTTGCGCGCCTATTTCGATGCGCATGACGGTAAACTGCCGGCATCGGGCCTTTACGCGCGGGTGATCCGGGAGGTCGAGCGGCCGCTTATCGAATTGTCGCTGGCGGCCACGAACGGTAACCAGTTGCGCGCCGCCGGAATGCTCGGCCTCAACCGGAATACGTTGCGCAAGAAAATCGCCGATCTCGATATCGGCATTGCGCGCCGGCGGCGCGCGGCGCGCTTCCGCGGCGCCGGGCCCGAAGACGAGGGTGGCGCCTGATGGATACGGCCGTTCGGCGCACGCGGCCCCGGCAGCGCTGGATGCTGCGTCTCTCGGCATTCGCCAATCGGGTTGCGCTGTCGAGTCGCCTCGCCATCGGGTTGGCGATCGCGGCCGTCATCACCGGTCTGCTGACCGCAATAAACCTGGCCGAATCGCCGTTGGGCGCCGATCCGGGCATCAACCTGGCGCTGATCGTTATCGATCTGGCGATCGTCCTGCCGCTGGCCGGTCTTATCGCCTTTCGCGTCGTGCTGCTCTGGTCGGCACGCCGGCAGGGCAAGGCCGGCTCCCGGCTCCATGCCCGGCTGGTCCTGCTGTTCAGCATCATCGCGGTGACGCCGGCGATTATCGTCGCGATGTTTTCGGCCGTAATGTTCGAGTTCGGCATCCAGGCCTGGTTCAGCAGCCGCGTCGCCACAGCGCTGCGCGAATCGGTCAACATGACCGAGAAATATGTCGACGAACACATCATTGCGCTGCAGACGGATGTCCGCAATCTCGGTTCCGACATCAACACGCATGCGCTGGAACTGATGAACGATCCGGGGCAGTTGCCCGCCTTCGTCACCCGGCGGGCGCGCGAACGTGGTATTGTCGGCGCATCGGTATTCGACGAACGCGGCCGAATTCTGGTTTCCGACGTCGGCAGTTTTTCGCCTTCCAACGAACGGCCGGCGAACCTGCGCGCCGCGATTTCGCGGGTTCGCAAAGACGGCGACATTGTCGTGATCGCGCGCCGGGGCGAGCACAATATCCGGGCGTTGATGCGACTGACGATCTTTTTCGACTCGAATATCTATCTGTATGTCAGCCGTCCCGTCGAACCGACCCTGCGATCGCACATGGTCCGCATGCAGGGCGCCGTCGACGAGTATCTGAAGCTGGAAGGGCAACGCTCCGGCCTGCAGATCGGCTACTTCCTGCTCTACGGGGTAGTCTCGCTTCTGCTCCTGCTCGCCGCAATCTGGCTCGGCCTCTATTTCGCCAACCAGCTCGTGCGGCCGATCTCTGAATTGATCGCGGCGTCCGAACGGGTCGGCAGGGGCGACCTCAGCGTGCGGGTCCGCAGTTCGGGACAGGACGAAATCGCAAGCCTTTCCCGTTCCTTCAATCAGATGACCGGCGAACTTGAACGCAATCGTCAAGAACTTGTCGCGGTGAACCGGCAGATCGAAGCCCGCCGCGAATTCACCGAAAAGGTTCTGGAAGGCGTTTCCGCCGGGGTGATCGGCCTCGACGCCGACCGGCGCATCAACCTGCCGAACCGGTCGGCCTCCGATCTACTCGGTGTCGATCTGGACGCACGGATCGACGAACGGATTGCCGATGTCGTGCCCGAATTCGACGAATTGCTGGACAAGGTCGCGCGCAATCCGGTTCGCCGTTACTGGAGCGAGATCGAAATCCGGCGCAACGACACGTCCCGGACCCTGATGGTCCGCCTCGCGGCCGAGCGTCTGGGGTCCGAGATCGTCGGCTATGTCGTTACCTTCGACGACATCACCGACCTCCAACAGGCGCAGCGCACCGCGGCCTGGGCCGACGTCGCCCAGCGGATCGCCCATGAAATCAAGAATCCGCTCACGCCGATTCAGCTTTCGGCCGAACGGTTACGGCGAAAATATCTCCATCGTATCGAGACCGACCCGGAGGTCTTCGATACCTGCACCGACACGATCATCCGGCAGGTCGACGATATCGGCCGTCTGGTCAGCGAGTTTTCCAAGTTCGCCCGGATGCCTGCGCCGCGGATGAAAGAAAACAATCTGCGCGAACTGTGCCGGCAGGCGATATTCCTGCAACGGTCGGCGCATCCGTCGATCGCCTACGACTTTGCCAAGACCAATACGCCGCTGCCCATCCTGTGCGATGGCCACCAGGTCAGCCAGGCGCTGGCCAACTTGCTTCAGAACGCCGCCAACGCGATCGAGGAACAGGGCGGCCTGCAAGGTTCGGCGGACGCTTCGGGCCGCGTCGGCGCCGTTGCTCTGACGATCGAGGAGAGCGAGGCCGGAATCGCGGTCTCGGTTTCGGATACCGGGCCCGGTCTGCCGACAGACATGCTTCACCGGCTCACCGAGCCCTATGTATCGACCCGGGCAAAGGGAACCGGCCTTGGGCTGGCCATCGTGCGCAAGATCATGGAGGATCATGGCGGGGAGTTACGGTTGAAGAACGACTATACGCAGGAAAGAGAGATTCGCGGTGCAACGATCACCATGGCGTTTCCGGTTACGATTCGCGCCGGCGGGCCCGTACAGCCCGTTCCTGCGGACGCCTGAACCGGCCCGAATGCACCGGATCCGTTAGCCGATGGCCGCCGATATTCTGATCGTCGACGATGAAGCCGATATCCGCAGCCTGATATCGGGCATCCTGACGGACGAGGGTTACGAGACCCGGGAGGCCGCCGATGCCGATGCCGCACTCACCGAGATTCGCACCCGGCGGCCGTCGCTGATCGTGCTCGATATCTGGCTGGAAGGCAGCCGCATGGACGGCATGGAGATCCTGGAGCGGGTCAAGACGGATCATCCCGACCTGCCGGTCATCATGATCAGCGGCCACGGCACGGTTGAGATGGCCGTCGACGCCATCAAAATCGGCGCCTTCGACTTTATCGAAAAGCCGTTCAAGAGCGACCGGGTGCTCCTGCAGATCGAACGCGCCATCGAAACCGCGCGCCTCAAGCGCGAGAACGAAGCGCTATGGAAGCGCGCCGGCGGCGCCTACGAACTGGTCGGCGCATCGCCGGCCGTCACGCAGATCCACCAGTCCATCGAACGGGTGGCGCCGACGAGCAGCCGGGTTTTGGTGACCGGCGGCGCCGGTGTGGGCAAGGAAGTCGTCGCCCGGCTGATCCATCAACGCAGCGCCCGCGGCAACGGCCCATTCGTGATCGTCAACTGCGCAACCATGCATCCGGACCGCCTGGAACAGGAACTTTTCGGCGAGGAAGCCGGAGACCGCACCAGGAGCGGTATTCTCGAACGCTGCCACGGCGGCACGCTGTTGCTCGACGAAATCGCCGACATGCCTTGGGAAACCCAGGGCAAATTCGTCAGGATTCTCCAGGACCGGGGGTTTCAGAGGATCGGCGGCAATGCGACCGTCGAGGTGGATATCCGCGTCATTGCGTCGACCAGCCGGCATCTCAAGCCCGAAATCGCCGCCCGGCGATTCCGGGAGGATCTCTACTACCGGCTCAGTGTCGTCCCCATCGACATTCCGCCCCTGCGCGACCGGCGCCCGGATATTCCCGATCTGGCCGTGCATTTCATGGAAAAGGCGGCGGCCCGCTCCGGCCTGCCGGCGCGCAGCTTCTCCGACGACGCTCTGGCGGCATTGCAGGCGTACGACTGGCCGGGCAATGTCCGCGAACTGGGCAACGTGATCGACCGCCTCCTGATCATGGCGCAGGCCGGACCGGGCGAAGAACTGACCGCAAGAATGATGCCGCCGGAAATTCTGGGCGAGGAAACCATGTTGCCTCGCTTCGAAAAGGGCGGAGAGATCATGGCGCTGCCCCTGAGGGAGGCGCGGGAAATGTTCGAACGAGAGTATCTGATGGCGCAGATAGACCGCTTCGGCGGCAATGTATCCCGAACGGCCGAATTCGTCGGCATGGAGCGCTCGGCGCTGCATCGCAAGCTGAAGCTGCTCGGCCTGACCGGCGGCGAGCGCGATGGCGGCGCCGGCGCCGGCGCCGATACGGTCCACTGATCCGCCGCTCCTTTCTTCACGACAGGATCGATTGACATCATGCGGGTAATTGTGTGCGGGGCAGGGCAAGTCGGTCTCAACATCGCCCGCCATCTGGCGACCGAGAACAATGAGGTCACGGTCATCGACCGGTCCGAGGCGCTGATCCGCCGTATCGGCGACGCCCTGGACGTGCGGGCCATCGTCGGCCATGCGCCGCATCCCGATGTGCTGGAGCGCGCCGGCGCCGCCAACTGCGACATGATTATTGCGGTCACCCAGACCGACGAAGTCAACATGGTGGCCTGCCAGGTCGCCCATTCGCTGTTCGACGTGCCGACCAAGATCGCGCGCGTCCGGGCGCAATCCTATCTCCAGCCGATCTGGGCGAGCCTGTTCAGCGCCGATCACATGCCGATCGACGTGCGCATTTCGCCCGAAGTCGAGGTTGCGCGCGCGGTCCGTCGCCGGATGCACGTTCCCGGCGCCTTCGATGTGATTCCCCTGGGTCTGGGCCGGGTGCAGGCAATCGGCACCCGGCTGGGCGAGGACTGTCCGGTGCTGGATACGCCGATCCGACAGCTCACTTCGCTGTTTCCCGATCTGGCCACGGTGATCGTGACGATCCTGCGCGGCGGCCGAACCATCGTGCCGACGCCCGACGACCAGCT
Organism: Rhodospirillaceae bacterium Spongia-Bin9; assembly: GCA_900197615.1. Classification (GTDB taxonomy): domain Bacteria; phylum Pseudomonadota; class Alphaproteobacteria; order Bin65; family Bin65; genus Bin65. The sequence goes on along the minus strand of FZLR01000021.1, from coordinate 10,294 downwards.
GCTGGCCGGAGACGAAATCTACTTCGTCGCCGATCGGGAGCATGTCGCCCGCGCCATGGCGGCGTTCGGGCACGAGGAGCCCGAAGCGCACCGGGTCATCATCGTCGGCGGCGGCAATATCGGGCTGTTCCTGGCCCAGGAGATCGAGGAGCAGGACGAGGATGTCACCGTCAAGCTGATCGAGCTGGACGAGGAGCGGGCGAAGGTCGTCGCCGCAGCGCTCGCCCATACCGTCGTCGTGCACGGCGATGTCCTGGACAACGAAATCCTGGAAGAGCTCAATCTCCAGCATACCGACATGCTCATCACCGTGACCGACAGCGACGAGGTCAATGTCTTGGCGGCGCTGCTCGCCAAACGGTTGGGCTGCGCGCGGACGGTGGCGCTGGTCAACACCGTGCACTATCAGCCGCTGGTCACCTCGCTCGGCGTCGACGTCGCGGGGGCGCCCCGGGCCATCACGGTCTCGACGATCCTCCAGCATCTGCGCCGCGGCCGGATTCGCGCCGTCCACTCGCTGCGCGAAGGGGTAGGGGAGATCATCGAGGCCGAGGCGATGGATACATCGCGCATCGTCGGCAAGCCTTTGAGCAGCGTGAAACTGGATAAAGGCATCATGGCCGGCGCGATCGTGCGGGGCGACGCGGTGATCGTGCCGCGGGGCGACACCGTGGTTCAGGCCGGCGACCGGGTCATCCTCTATGCCTTGCCGAACGTCGTGCGGAAGGTGGAAAAACTGTTCTCCGTCAGTCTCGAATTTTTCTAGCGCCGCCGAGCGCCCGTCCGATACCGTCTGTCCTATACCGTCTGTCCGACAACGCCGCCGCCCTTTGCGAGAGCCGCCATGTCACGAATCGCCTATGTCAACGGCCGCTTCGCGCCGCACCGCGACGCAGCAGTCCATATCGAGGATCGGGGATACCAGTTCGCCGACGCGGTCTATGAGGTGATCGCGATCCAGAACGGCCGGTTCGTCGACGAGGAGCCCCATCTCGACCGGCTCGACCGGTCGCTGGGCGAATTGCGCCTGGCGCCGCCGGTCGCCCGTCCGGCCCTGAAACATATCCTGCGCGAAACCGTCCGGCGCAACCGGGTGCGCGACGGCATCGTCTATATGCAGGTCTCTCGCGGCGTTGCGCGGCGCGACCATGCTTTTCCGGCGCACCGGAACAGCTCCCTTGTCGTGACGGCGCGGACTACGAAGCCCAAATCGGCGGCAAAATCCGGCGGGGTTACGGTAGTGACGACAGAAGATATCCGTTGGAAACGGTGCGATATCAAAACGGTTGGGCTGTTACCTAACGTTCTAGCCAAACAAATGGCGGCGGAGGCCGGCGCCTACGAGGCCTGGCTGATCGGGGCGGACGGCGCGATCACCGAATGCACATCGGCGAACGCCTGGATCGTCACGCGCGGGCGCGATGTGGTGACCCAGTCGCCGACCCATGCAATCCTCAACGGCATCACCCGCCGCACCGTCCGCGCCATCGCCGAGGAGGCCGGCTACAGGGTTGTTGAGCGATCGTTTACCCTCGACGAGGCGCTTGCCGCTGCCGAGGCTTTCCTGACCAGCACGACTTCCCATGTCATGCCGGTCGTCCGTATCGACGGCAGACCGGTCGGCGACGGCCGCCCCGGGCCGCTGACCGGCGCGCTGCAGGAGAAGTACGAAGCCCATGCGGGCATGGCCCCCGGGGACGGGGCATGACGGCGCTGCCGGCGCCGGCCGCCATCCTGTTCGACTGGGACAACACGCTGGTCGGCAACTGGCCTTCCATTACCGGGGCGCTGAATGCGGCGAGAGGCGCTTTCGGCCATCCGGAATTGAGCGAAGCGGAAGTGCGCGGCTGGGTCCGGCAATCGATGCGCAACAGTTTTCCCGCCATGTTCGGCGAGGCCTGGACCGAAGCACGCAAGATCTTCTACGACGCTTTTCGCTCGAATCATCTCGAGACGCTAAAACCGCTGGCCGGCGCCGCGGCGCTGCTGGAAAATCTCAACGAGCGCGGCCTCTATGTCGGTGTCGTCAGCAACAAGAACGGCGAATATCTGCGCAGGGAGGTCCGGCACCTGGCATGGACCGCCTTTTTCGGGCGCACCGTCGGCGCCGGCGACGCCGTCGAGGACAAGCCGGCCATCGCGCCGGTCGAGCTGGCGCTGAGCGGATCGGGCATCGGCCGGTCCGGCGCGGTCTGGTTCATCGGCGATGCGGCGATCGACATGGAATGCGCCATCCGCGCCGGCTGCACGCCGGTCCTGCGGACTACTCCCGACGAGCCGGAAGAAGCGTTCCGCGACTGGCCGCCGGCGGCAGTAGCGGATTCTTCGGAGGGCATTATGAGCCTTGTCGATAAAGCGCGGTGGCCCATATGACGGGGTGAGCGGCACAACCTGCCGCCGGCGCACCCGGGACGATCCGCACCGGGAACGACTTGCATCGGGAATGACTGCATAAGAATAAAGAAGGAAGCGAGCATGTCCTCGGAAAAGCAACAAAACCTGCAGGACGTATTCCTGAACAATATCCGGAAGAACAAGACGCCGGTGACCGTGTTTCTTGTGAACGGTGTCAAGTTGCAGGGGATTGTCACCTGGTTCGACAATTTCTGCGTTCTGCTGCGCCGGGACCAGCATTCGCAACTGGTCTACAAACACGCGATCTCGACGGTCATGCCGGCGCAGCCGGTCCAGCTGTTCGAACCGGACGCAGCGGACGCCGACAGCAGCGCCTGATCCCGGGCAGCCGCCATCGCTACCGAAAGACAGCCGAACGGGGCAGGGGCCCTGGTCGTTCACCCCTGGCTGCGGAGCGACGCCAACGCTGCTGAGCGCAGCGAAGATCGGCTCGAGGAAGCCATCGGCCTGGCTCGCGCCATCGGGCTCGACGTCCGAAGCGCCCATCCGGCGCCGTGCACGCGCATCGTGCCGGCAAGCTGGATCGGCAAGGGCGCGGCCGAATCGATCGGTTGCGAGGTCGGCGCAACGGGCGCGGAACTGGTCGTCATGGACTGCACGCTCAGCCCCGGCCAGCAGCGCAATCTCGAACGGCGCTGGCACTGCAAGGTCATCGACCGGACAGCGTTGATCCTGGAAATCTTCGGCGCACGGGCCCGGACCAGGGAGGGTAGCCTCCAGGTCGAACTCGCCCATCTGACCTGGCAGCGCAGCCGGCTGGTGCGGAGCTGGACCCATCTGGAGCGGCAGCGCGGCGGTTTCGGCTTCGTCGGCGGCCCGGGCGAATCCCAGATCGAGCTGGACCGGCGCCTGATCGACGACCGGATCGCCCGGCTGAAACAGGAACTCGAAACGGTACGCAAGCGCCGCACCCTGCAGCGCAAGGCGCGCGAAAAATACCCTTTTCCGGTCGCAGCGCTGGTCGGATACACAAACGCGGGCAAATCCACGCTGTTCAACCGGCTGACCGCCGCCGGCGTCGCGGCCGAAGACATGCTGTTCGCGACCCTCGATCCGACGATGCGCAAGGTTGAGCTTCCGCGCGGCCGCAAAATCATCCTGTCGGATACGGTCGGCTTCATCTCGGACCTGCCGACCGAACTCGTCGCCGCCTTCCGGGCGACGCTGGAGGAGGTCGCGCTCGCAGATGTCATCCTGCATGTCCGGGATATCGCGAGGCCGGACACGGCGGCGCAGGCCGGGAGCGTGCGCCGGATCCTGCGCGATCTGGTATCCGCGGACAAGCTCGCCTCGGCGACGATCGAGGTCTGGAACAAGATCGACTGTCTGGACGGCGCCAGCCTCGAGCGCGTGCGCAACCGGGCGGACCGGTCCAACGAGCGTATACAACTCGTCTCAGCCCTGACCGGCGACGGTGTCGCCGGCCTGTGCGCCGAGGTCGAGGCGCTTCTGGGCGTTGCGCGCCGGCGCATGGCGGTCCGGATACCGCACGAAAAGGGCGCAGCGCTCGCCTGGCTCTACGATCGGGGCGCGGTCGTCGAGCGAACCGACGACGAGGACGGCAGTCTCCTGATCGTCGATATCGAACGATCCGACCGCCGGACCCTGGACCGCCGCTATGGATTGTGCACAGCGCCCGATCCGCAAGATGCGCCGGATTGCCCATGAATATGCCACGCTGTATACGAAATAATGTGTGCATGCAGCATACAGAATCCGCGTTTTCGGAGTCGTCGATCCGATGACGGGGCAGGGCGGCAGCCGCCGTGCAGGCGGTCTGCCGGACTTCGATACGGTCGACGATATCCTGCGCGAGGCCGCCCGGAACATCGTGCTGCCGCAGTTCCGCAACCTGGCGAGCGGCGACGTCAGAACGAAATCGAGCCCCAACGACTTCGTCACCGTGGCCGACGAGCAGTGCGAAATCTTTCTGCGCGACGCGCTGACCGGGGCTCTGCCGGGCTCATCGACGATCGGCGAGGAAGCGGCGGCAGCCGACCCGACGGTGCTGGAACGGCTCGACCGGCCGGGCGACGTCTGGATCATCGACCCGATCGACGGCACCTATAACTACGCCCACGACAATCCGCGTTTCGCCACGATCGTCGCGTTGGTCCGCGACGGCGTCGTGGTGCGTGGGTACATTCATCTGCCGGTCAGGGGAGAGACCTATGCCGCGGGGCTGGGGCAGGGCGCCCATGGCGATACCGGGGCTCTTGCGCTGCCGGCGCCGGCTGCGTTCGGCGCCATGACCGGCTCCCTCTATGTCGGCAAGTCGCGGGCGCCGGCGATGTTCGAGCGGATCAAGGCGCTGCGGGACAGGGGGCGCCTCGGGCCGCGCCGGTTCGCCCGCTGCGCCGCCTGGGAATATATCGCAATGCTGACCGGGCGGGCGCACTACGCCATCTTCACCCGCCTCCTGCCCTGGGACCACGCGGCCGGAATCCTGATGATCGCCGAGGCGGGCGGCTGCTACGGCTTTGTCGACGGCGCGCCCCGGACAGGCCCGTGGCGGCCGGTCGACCGCGACGTCCCCTTCCTGCTGGCGCCCGATGCCGCAAGCTGGCGGCAGATCCGCGACACGCTGACGGAAAGATGACGGTTGGGTAGGGAATGGCGGGGACTTGCAGCCCGTCTCCGGCTGCGCCGCCCGCAATTCAGGCCGATCCCCAGACCTCGTTCGCCAGATCGACGATCATCGCCAGCTTGTCGAACTGCTCCCGTTCGCCGATCAGGTTGCCGATGGCGTTGGAAGAAAAGCCGCACTGTGGCGAGAGGCAGAGCTGATCGAGGTCGACATGGGCCGAGGCTTCCTCGATCCGCCGCTTGAGCTCGTCGCGGCTTTCCATCTCGCCGCGCTTCGACGTCACCAGTCCGAGCACGATTTTTTTATCGCCCTTCGGCACATAACGCAGCGGCGCGAAGCCGCCGGAGCGTTCGTCGTCATATTCGAGGAAGAAGCCGTCGACATCCGTAAGATTGAACAGATGGTCGGCGATCGGCTCGTAGTCGCCCTCGGCGAACCACAAGCTGCGGGCATTGCCGCGGCACAGATGCACGCAGGCGGCCATGTCCGCCGGCCGGTCCTTTATGCAGGCATTTATCAACGCGGCATAAGTGCGCGGTAATTCATCGGGATCCTCGCCGCGCACCCTGGCGTCCGCGCGCATCTTGCTGTCGCACAGATAGGCCAGGTTGGTGTCGTCGAACTGGAAATAGCGGCAGCCGGCCTCGGCCAGGTCCGCGATCTCTTCGCGATACAAGCGCGCCAGGTCGGCAAAGAAATCCTCCATCTCCGGATAGGCCTCGCGGTCGATCGCCTCCCGGCCGCCGCGGAAATGCGTCATGGTCGGCGACGGCATGGTCACTTTCGGGGTCGACTCCGGCCCTGCCTGCGATTTGAGATACCGGAAATTTTCGATCTCGATGCCGCCGGCCGGCCGGGTCATGCGATCGACCACGTCGACCGTCAGCGGCGCCTGCTTCTCTCCACCCTGCTTCGTCTTTTCGCCCTGCAATATGGCTCGGCCGATGGTGAAGTTGGTCTCGATCCCGCCGATCCGGCTGATAAAGTCGAAATGGAAGCTCTCGCGGCGGAATTCGCCGTCGGTGACGGCCTTTACGCCAACGGCCTCCTGCTTTCTGACCACCTCTGCGATGGCAGAGTCTTCGCGCTGCCTCAACTCTCCGGCGCTCAGCCCGTCGTCCTTCCATCGCGCACGCGCTTCGAGCAGCGATTCCGGACGCAGCAGGCTGCCGACATGGTCGGCGCGGAACGGCGGTTTCATGGATTCGGTTCCCTTGGCGGCAGGTTCGAGGGTTCGTAGCGCAGGCCGCCGCCCCGGTCCAGCGCGAGCGCCGGAACCGGTTCTCCGGCGAATTGCCTGACCTACACGACAAACTCAGGCCGGCATTCGATACGTCCTTCCAGGGGGCCGCTCAGGGTTAGGACGAGAGCAGCGCGGAAAGTTGCACAGGAAATCTTCATCCCGAGCAAGTCCGGTCCCGATTCGTGTTTGGACGCAAGGCTGTAAGGGAGTTGTTCAAACCCGCCACCACGAAGTCGGACCGGTGCGATACCCGAAGGCCCTAAATCACCGCCGTTTCGACGAACGGGCGCCGTTCCGGGATGCGCCGGTACAGGAACGGGCCGAGGTCGAGATCCCGGAATTCTCCGTAGAGGATCCATTCTGCCGTGCCGCGGCCCATTGCCGGCGACTGCTGGAAGCCGTGGCCCGTAAAGCCGTTGGCGAAGATGAAATTGGCGACTTTCGTATGCGGACCGAGGATCGCGTTGTGGTCGAAGGTGTTGAAGGCGTAGTGGCCGGCCCAGGAATTGAGCAGTCGCAGCGCGTCGAACTGCGGAATCCGGTCCATCAGCGCCGGCCAGACCTTGTTTTCCCAAAGGCTGTGGTCCTGGACGAAATCGTCGGGGTCGACCGGCGGATCTTCCTCCGGCGCGCAGCCGGCGAGATAGTTGGCGCCGTCCGAGCGGACATGCACGCCCGACGGGTCGATCGTGAGCGGCATCGGCCGGTCGAGCGGCTTTTCGGCCGCGAAAACAAAGCTGTAGCGCTTGCGCGGCTCGACCGGCAGATCGTCGATCCCGGCCATCCGCGCCGTGCGCGCCGCTCGCGGCCCCGAGGCGTTGACGACAGTGCCGCAGGCAATCGTCTCACCGGATTTGAGGGTCACGCTGTCGACCGCCGCGCCGGCCGGGTTGAGCGTCATGGCGACAACCTCGTTGGCGACGTATTCCGCGCCGCGCTCGCGCGCGTTGCGGCGCCACCATTCGAACAGGGTCGCGCCTTCGAAAAATCCCTCGTCGACCGGGTTGTGGTTGGCGGCGACGATGTCGTCCAACCGGTAGAACGGGTACTCGGCGGCGATATCGCCGCGCGTCAGGTGCCGCGTGCCCGCACCGCAGGCCGCCTGGATTTGCTGCGCGTCCCGCAGCGTGGCGGCGAAGCCTTCGCTGTCCGCCAGATAGAGGTAGCCGGTGCTGATCAGGGCGACGTCCGGCACCCGCGGATCGTCGTCCAGCCAGTGCCGGAAATTCTTCACGAATTCTGCCGCGAACTGCGATATCTGCACGTTGATCGCACTGGAAAACTGCTGGCGCATGCAGCTGTTGGTATGCGCGGTCGACGTAAACTCGTAAGTCGGATTACGCTCCACGACGAGGACCGTGCCGTCGAAATCCGGATTGCGCGTCAGCCACCAGGCGATCGATGACCCGTACATCGCCCCGCCGACGATGACGACGTCATAGCGGTTGCGCTCAGGCGGTTCGGCGGGCAGGGCGCTGGCGGGCGGCGCGTAGGTCATAGCGGCCTATTCTCAATCCCGAAGCCGACGCCGGCCTTTACACCGCCAAGCGTCTCCTCGATCCGCTCGCGCAGCATACCGAGGCGCTCGCTGCCCCAGAACAGTTCCTCGCGGAAGACGAAGGTCGGCACGCCGAACACGCCGAGGTCCTCGGCCTCCCGGCACAGCGCATCGTGGCGCCGGCGGCCTTCGCCCTGCGCCCATTCGGCAAAGTCGGCCGACGGCACACCGGCTTCTTCCAGCACCGCGGCGATCGCGGCCGGGTCTTCGATCTCCAGCTGGCGTTTCCAGAAACGCAGGAACACGCGGTCGATGTAGGGTTCGAAACGGCCGCAGTCCTGGGCGCGCAACATGCCGATATGGACGATGGAGCTGTCGAAAATCTTCTGCGGTCCGAGCACGGTCAGCCCGCGCGTGTTGGCGATCCGCCGCGCATCCATGTAGGCGTAGCGAACCTTGCGCCACTGATGCTCGTTGCGGGTCTCGACCGCGCCGAGGAAGTCTGGAATCTCCAGCGTGTAGGGCTTCCAGACCGGGTCGATGCCGAACGCCGCCGCCAGCGTCCGGGTCGGCTCCATGGCGAGATAGGCAAAAGGGCTCTTGACGTCGATATAGACGGTGAGATCGGGGAGTTCAGGGGGGTCGGGCGCAGCCGTCATGGTTCCGAAAGTCCGTCGTCGTTCGGTACGGCGCTGGTCGCAAACAGACCGCCGCCGCTTGCGGGTGGAGCGGAAAAGATGGCACGGGCCGCGCCGAATGTCGAACCGGCGGCCGCCCCCTTCGACAAGCTCAGGGCAGGCTTTCGATACGCGGCTTCGCCGCTACTCAGGGTGAGGGTGAGATTATAGAAAACCCTCATCCCGAGTAGGCCCGAAGGGCCGTATCGAGGAGTCGCACCGAACATGTCGAAGGGGGCTTATATCCCCAGAACCTTTCGCGCATTCTCCTTCAATATCAGCGGCTTGACCTCATCTTTTATGTTCAGGGTCGCGAAATCGGCGAGCCAGCGGTCGGGGGTGATGGCGGGCCAGTCGGAGCCGAACAGCACCTTGTGGCGCAACAGCGAATTGGCGTAGCGCACCAGGATCGGCGGGAAATATTTCGGCGACCAGCCGGAGAGGTCGATATAGACGTTCGGTTTGTGATTCGCGACCGAGAGCGCCTCCTCCTGCCAGGGGAAGGAAGGGTGGGCGAGAACGATGGTCATTTCCGGGAAATCCGCCGCGACGTCGTCCAGATACATCGGGTTGGAATATTTCAGCCGCATGCCCATGCCGCCCGGCATGCCGGAGCCGACCCCGGTCTGGCCGGTGTGGAACAGGGCCGGCACCCCGGCCTCGGCGATCGCCTCGTAGAGCACATAGGCGCTGCGGTCGTTGGGATAGAAGCCCTGCATGGTCGGGTGAAACTTGAAGCCGCGCATGCCGAAATGCTCGACCAGCCGGCGCGCCTCGCGGGCGCCCGCCTTGCCCTTGGCCGGATCGATGCTGGCGAAGGGGATCAGGATGTCCGAATGTTCGGCGGCTTCCTCCGCGATCGCCTCGTTGTCGTAGCGCCGGAAGCCGGTCTCGCGCTCGCAGTCGACGGCGAAGATCACCGCACCGATGTTGCGCTTGCGGAAATAGGCCGCGGTCTCGGGAATTGCCGGCGGCCAGTCCCGGCCGGTCCGGAAGTATTTCTGCATCCCGGCCTGGAACTCGGCATAGCCGTCGTCCGCATGGGTGCCGCACGGCTCCTCGGCATGGGTATGGATATCGATGGCGGCGACGGTATCCGGATCGAACATGGCGGGGGAAGCTCCTCGTTGCGGGGCCAGAGTCTTAGAATAGCCATAGAAAACCGGCCGAGAAACCAAAGTGTCACCCCGGCCGGCCGGAGGTCGAGCCGGAGGCCGGTGCCGACCCGATGGTCCGTGCCCGCGGCCCTGGACCTCGGATCTTCGCTGCGCTCCGTCTGGGGCGGTACGGTGATGCGTTGGGCAGACGAACGTACCCGGGGCAGGCTCTTCGGCCCTCTGGAGAAATCCGAGTGCGACGTTGCCCGGACAGCCACTCAATTGCGCCGGGGCGGCGGGCCGATTAAATATGGGGCCGCTGCCCTTTCACCTCTCCTTCGACAGGTTTACGCGCATGAAAATCCGTTTCAGCAAGCTCGAGCTGCCGAAAGACGGCTCCCTGGTCGTCTTCGCCCTCAAGGACAAGGCGCTCTCGGCCTCGGCGCAAGCCGTGGACAAGGCGCTGGACGGCGCGGTCTCGCGCGCCGTGGCGACCAGCCGTTTCAAGGGCGGCGGCGGCGATTCCCTGGTCCTGCCGAGCCCGGGCGACGGCCGCTACGACCGGGTCGTCCTGCTCGGCCTCGGCAAGGCGGAGGAGTTCGATGCGCTCGCGGCGCAGAATGCCGGCGGCCGGGTCGTGGCGGCCCTGAACGGCGCCGGCGCGAAAGCCGCGACGGTGCTGCTCGATCCGGTCGAGGGCGGCAAGATCGACGGCGCGGAAGCGGCGCCGAGGGGTTGATTCACCGCCCACTCGCCGACCTGACGCTTTGGCTAGTA
>FZLR01000005.1 GCA_900197615.1 Rhodospirillaceae bacterium Spongia-Bin9 | reverse complement strand
CCCTCGGCCGCCCCGGCCTGGACGGCGGCGGGCTGGGAGACGGCGCAGCGCTGAGCGGGCGGCGGGACCTGCCGGGCCGCGTGCTCGCCATGCGGGGGACCGGGCAGCGGGGGACCGGGAAGCGGGGGACTTGCCGCACGCCGCGCGCTGCGCTATCGCTCCCCGTCCACCGTCAGGTGCCTTTCCCCGCACTGCGCCCCCATCGTCTAGCGGCCTAGGACGCCGGCCTCTCACGCCGGAAACAGGGGTTCGATTCCCCTTGGGGGCGCCACTTCTCCGGATGGGGCGGGGGCTATCGCGGCGATATTCGCTCCACGGCCGCCTCGACCTCGCGCTCGAAGACGTCGAGCGCCGCGCCCGTCAGCCTGTAGTCGAGTCGTTCCACGGTCTCGTCCGAAACGACATACCCGTAGGCGCACCCGCCAAGATGGGAGAGCCAGGCATAGGCGCCGTGCGCAAGGCTCCGGCCGAATATCTCTATCACCGCGCCGCCTTCCGGCATGAAGACGAGGTTGGTCATCCCCGCGCCGTGCGGACCGGCTACGGCCTGCGCCCCAGAAAACAGTGCAACCTGCTCGGCGAGCGGGAGGCGCCCCGGCGTCACGCGCTCGAAACCGAAACGCTCGATCCGCGCGAACACCTCGTCCTCGTTCAGGAGGCGGGGTTTTCGGGCGTCGGCTCGCGAGACGAACAGGCGCCGCGTCCTTTCGGTAGGTGGAAAGACCTGCAGGGAATGACGCATCGCATCGACCGGCATCGACAGGAGGCGCCTGCTTGCCGGCGTGCGAAAAATGCTCGACCGCTCGACGCGATGGAATACGACGGCCTCGCACCGCAGCTTTTCGGACGTGCGGACCCGGCGGACCGGGAGATCGGGGAAACGCCGCCGGGCCTCCGACACCAGCGCGGCTTCGAGCGGGTGGTCGGTCGCCGGCAGCAACAGTGTGAGCCGGCCAAACGCAGTTACCGCAGCCTGCAGCGCTGCAAGATGCTCGGGCAGCTTCTCCATCAGGAAGTGATAGTAGTTTCTTCGTTTCCCTGGAACACCGGTCAGGAGGCTGAATGCGATCCCGTCGAGCTGCCGAGCCGAAAGAATGCCCGGAACAGCGGAGCCCCTGTTCACCGGCCTGATCGACCGGTTGGTGCGGGCGTCGACGACCTGCCCGGTGTGGCCGAACACCCAGGCGTCCTCGAACAAGGCGAACTGCAATTCGAGTTCGGAAGCTGCCGGTACGAGTCCGTCGCGTTGGAGTTCCGATGCAAAGTCCAAGTCGAATCGTGCCATCCACTTGGGCGGGAAGGGCGTTTCGGCTGCTTCAACGATGGTGAAGGGACCGTGCGCCGCCATTGCGTCGAAATCGGCATCTCGGGTGCTCAGCGAGATGATCGGACACAGGCCGGGCGCCACCCGCTCAAGCCGTTGCGTTGCCGCGAAGCGAAGTTGCCGGCTTGTCGGAATGAAGACACGCCAGCGCGGCGCATATCGCATCGGAGGCTCCGTTGAGCTTGACCGGTGTCAGCCGGCTTGGTGGCCGTATTCAAGTATCACGGCCGTCCTAGGCGCGGTCCGGGAAGGTGTTGGCCGAGAGTAGCGCGAAGACCGCCGGCTGCCAGCCCACCGGCGGTTTTGAGCGCCGTCCGCTTCGCCCCGCCGCCGCCGAGATTCGGAATCGGAATCGTGATATGGGCCATAACAGCGTTTCTAGGAGGGCCCGTCCTGAATCGGTGGGGAATACATGACGGTTCACAAAGATGCGAGAGGGTTGCGCCGGGCGGAGCGGTTCAAATTCGCCTTGCATCGACTGAAGGCCGCAATCGGATATCAGAGGCGCGTGCCGTTGCAATTGCGCGATGTCGACGGCTATTGCCGTATCGCGGCCGGCGACGGGTCGGTGTTTCGCGTATCGCCCGTAAGTTGGCGACAGTACAAAAAAGGCTTGGCCGCCCGCCTGCGCCTGCTCGACCGCCAGTACCTGTTCACCGCTCTCGACCCGCCGCCCGGTCCGGTTCTCGATGTCGGTGCGCATGTCGGGGAGTTTGCTCTCCTGGCGCTGAACCGGGGACGGGCCGTCTACGCCGTCGAACCCGATCCTGACGCCCTCGCCTGCTTCAGACGGAATCTGGCGGGCCGGGAATCCGTAACCGTGATCGATGCGCTGGTCTGGAACGCCGAGGAAGAACTGACTTTCACTTTTGCCGCTTCGAAAGCGGACAGTTCGATTTTCGGCGCTGATGTCCCCGAAATGACGACTGGCACCATTCGCCGCCGCGCCACGACCCTGGACCGGATCGCCGGGGACCACGGGATCGACGGGCTCGCCTTCCTCAAATGCGATGCCGAAGGCGCGGAACCGGAAGTGCTGGAAGGAGGGCGGGAACTGCTCCGGCGGACCGCGCGCATCGCCCTCGATACCGGGCCCGAGCGCCGTGGCGGGAGAACATCGGCCGCTTGCGAGGCGTTGCTGCGAGACGCCGGATTCACGGTGCGCACGCGCGAGCGCGGCCGGATACTGACCTACGGAACGCGCGACGGCGGCTTGCCGGAATTGCCGGAGTAACTTGCCGGGCAGGTTGTACACCACCCCGTTTCTCGACATGGAATCCTAAATTGAGGCCTTGTCCGCCCCGCCTTCCGGCCCCGCGCCGCAGCGCACCCGTTCCCAGCGCGCGCGGCCCTGCCCCTTTAGCAGAGGACTCCCCGGGCCGGAACCCGGACGGGGGCGCCGCGCGCATGGGCTTGACATCCGCACAGGAACATTATATGAACAAACCTGTATCTTCGGCAGGCGCCGGCCGCCGGGGACGGCCATCTTCGACAAACCGGCGGCATCGACAACGGGGCGGCGGCCGGCCCGGCGTTTTGCCCTGCCCCGGACAGGCGGATCGGGTGCGAAAAAAACACGGTGCCCGAACCGGTCTGTCATAGCGAGGGGCCGGGCCGGAAGGGAGCGAACATGACAAATCATGACATTTCATGACATCTGCGAATACCTTGTCCCGTCATCACGACCGAGCGAAGCGAGTGGAGGGATCCCGGCTCGATCCATCGAACGGGCACAGGAGTCCTGCAACGAGATTCCTCCGCTTCGCGGACTGGCGTCCGCTCCGGTCGGAATGACGAATGTCGGCAGACGGGGCGACCTGGAAGCCGGACACGACAATCCATGATATGTCATGACGCCTGTTCATGACGCCTGCCCGAAAGCACCCCTCCGGCGCAGCTGCGGCGGCAGCGCGGCCGTCCGATGCGGAAGGCCTGGGAAATTATACACACAACCGGCCCTCGCCGGTTCGCAGCCGTCAGAGCGGGAATGGCAGATTTCTGCGGATTCCGCGCCGAAAATGGAGGAAAATGGCACCAGCCCTATGGCAAAAAAATGCAAAATATAGACCGGTCTGTATTATCGCGGCCCGCGGTGTCGCCACGACACATCATGACAAATCATGACATTTCATGACATGCCGGAACCCCGGAACGCCGGTGCAGCCCTGCCGCGGCGGCAGGCCGCCCCCGGTCCGGCGTTATTTCAGCGGACGCTGCCGCGGCGGCAGGCGGTCTATTCGGCCGCCACCGCCATCGCGCTTTCGGCCGCGACCATCCGCTCGATCTTGCGGCGGGCCTGGATGCGCGCGCTGTCGTGCCTGATATCGACCAGCGGACGCTCGGGATCGGCCTCCAGGCAGGCCTGCTGCCGTTCGACGAAGTCGATGTCTTCCAGGAAGGTGTCCCAGATCTCCTGGAACAGCTTGTCGTTGTCGGCCTCGCTGCGCGCCATGCAGCCGTTGTTGATCGCGAAGTAGTAATGGCAGCTGGTGTCGGTTTCCGGGGTCGCGCCGTGATAGATGCGCAGCTGGAAGCCGCCGTCCTGGGCGCGGTTCTCCCGCGCGCCCCGGCCGATCTCCAGTGCGCCGGTCCATTGCAGCACCGTGATCGGCGCGACATATTCGAATTCCTGCCAGCGGTCGACCTTCGCGCCGTCGGCGAACCCGGCCGCCTTGACATAGGTCGGCGGCGGCTGGATGCCGTCCATCCAGCGGATGTAGTGGACGCCCATATCCGTCCGCTTCGTGATCATCTCGGCGTTGACCTGGCCCGCCTGGTCGCCGCCGCCGATGGTCTTGCGGTGGATGTAGGGGATGTGGGTCAGGTCCATCAGGTTTTCCATGACCAGCATGTAGTTGCACTTGATGTGCATCCGGCCGTAGCGGACGGGCCAGTTCTCGGCGTCGTCGTTCCACGGCCAGTCGACCAGGGTCGAATTCTCGATCCGCTCCGGGTCGCCCGTCCACACCCAGACGATGCCCTGGCGCTCCACGACCGGAAAGGCGCGGACACAGGCCTGGGGCGGGATGCTGTCCTGGCCGGGGATGAAGACGCAGTCGCCGTCGCCGTTGAAGGTGAGGCCGTGATAGCCGCATTGCAGGCCCTTCCCGGTGACTTCGCCGAGCGACAGCGGGGTCGCCCGGTGGCTGCACCGGTCTTCCAGCGCCGCCGCCTTGCCGTCGGGGCCGCGGAACAGCACGACCGGTTGGTTCAGAATCGTCCGCGCCAGCGGCTTTTCGGTCACTTCGTGGGTCCAGGCGCCGACATACCAGGCGTTGCGCGGGGCCGGCAGCGTCGCAATGTTCGTCATGGCGTTCCCTCCGGAAGGTATTTTGCCGGTAGCCTATACCAAGGCGCGGCGGCGTCAAAGCGGGGAAAGCCAACAGTCCGGGCAGGCCCGTCATGCGTCGCCGCTGCCGGTTCACCGCCGGCGCGGCGCGGGTTACATCCTGTCCGTACCAGCTCCCCCTCAGCACGGGCGAAGGACGATGGCCGACAAACCGGAAATGCGCACGGAATCCGACACGATGGGCGCCGTCAGGGTGCCGGCGGACCGCTATTGGGGCGCGCAGACCCAGCGCTCGCTCGGCAATTTCCGCATCGGCGAGGAGCGGATGCCGCGCGAGGTCATCCATGCCTACGGCGTGCTCAAGCGGGCGGCGGCGGAAGTGAACATGGAGCAGGGCGCGCTGGACAGGAAGATCGGCAAGGCGATCGTCGGGGCCGCGACCGAGACGATGAACGGCAGGCTGGACGACCACTTCCCGCTCGTCGTGTGGCAGACCGGCTCCGGCACCCAGACGAACATGAACGCCAACGAAGTGATCGCCAACCGGGCCATCGAGACGATGGGCGGCGAGATCGGCTCGAAGGATCCGGTCCATCCGAACGACCATGTCAACCGCAGCCAGTCCTCCAACGACACCTTCCCGACCGCCATGCACATTGCGGCGGTCGATCGGATCGAGACGCTGCTGCTGCCGGCGCTCCGGCACCTGCACGACGCGCTGGACGAGCGTCGCCGGGCCTTCGCCCGGGTCATCAAGATCGGCCGGACCCACACCCAGGATGCCGTGCCGCTCACCCTCGGCCAGGAATTCTCCGGCTATGTCCAGCAGATGAAATACGGCATCGACCGGGTGAAGCAGACCCTGCCGCGCCTGTCGGAACTGGCCCAGGGCGGCACGGCGGTCGGCACCGGCCTCAACGCGCCGAAGGGGTTCGACAAGGCGTTTGCGGCGCGGGTGTCGGACATTACCGGCTTCCGCTTCCGCACCGCGCGCAACAAGTTCGAGGCGCTGGCGGCGAACGATGCGGCGGTCGAGGCGTCGGGAGCGCTGAACGTGCTGGCGGCTTCGCTGATGAAGATCGCCAACGACATCCGCTTCCTCGGCTCGGGCCCGCGCTCCGGCCTCGGCGAGCTGATCCTGCCGGCCAACGAGCCGGGCTCCTCGATCATGCCCGGCAAGGTCAACCCGACCCAGTGCGAGGCGCTGACCATGGTGTGCTGCCAGGTGATCGGCAACCACACCGCGGTCACCGTCGCCGGCTCGAACGGCCATTTCGAGCTCAACGTGTTCAAACCGGTGATTATCCACAACCTGTTGCAGTCGATCCGCCTGATCGCCGACGCCTGCGTCTCCTTCGCCGACAACTGCGTGAGCGGCATCGAGGCCAACGAGGCGCGGATCGACCGGCTGATGAGCGATTCGCTGATGCTGGTGACTGCGCTCAATCCCCATATCGGCTACGACAACGCCGCGAAGATCGCCAAGACCGCCCACGCCGACGGCTCGACCCTCAAGGAGGCCGGCGTGAAGCTGGGCCTGCTGACCGGGGAACAGTTCGACGCCTGGGTCCGTCCGGAGAAGATGACGCGGCCGGGGTGAGAATTTTTCGGACATCTGCGCGCCGCCGGCCCGGCCTCCTCGAAGCGAGGGGACCGGGGCCGGGCCGGCGCCCGATGGACTGCAATTCGCCTGGCTGCCTTGATTTCGTATATCGAGATGCGATAATTCAGGCTGTATGATCCGGAGCTTCCGCTGCAAGGACACGGAACGGTTGGCCAACGGCTATCGGGTGTCGCGTTTCGTCGGGTTCGAGCGGGTCGCTCAGCGCAAGCTTGCGCAACTGGAGGCGGCTGCGACACTCGATTTCCTGCGGGCGCCGCCCGGCAATCGACTCGAGGCGCTGCGGGGCAACCGCAAAGGTTCGTACAGCATCCGTATCAACGATCGATGGCGCCTCTGCTTCCTCTTCGAGGACGGAGACGCCTATGACGCCGAAATCGTCGATTACCACTGACGCCGTTCGAGGAGGCAGGCACATGACCCGACTGGAGCCGGTTCACCCGGGCGAGATTCTCAAACACGACTTCATGGAGCCGTGCGCGTTGTCCGCCACCGGGTTGGCGAAAGCGATCGGCGTGACGCCAGCGCGGATCTCCGAGATCGTCCGCGGCCGCCGCGGTATTACGGCCGAGACTGCGTTGCGTCTGGCGCGGTATTTCAACACCGACGCCCGAAGCTGGATGAACCTCCAGGACCGCTACGAACTCGATATCGCGGCGCGGGACCAGGCTGACGCCTTGCGCGCCATCCGCCCGCGCGACGCGGCGTGACGGGAGGTTTCCGTTTGCGGATCTGATCGAAAAGCGCTCCGTCGCGATCCGCGGGCACTGGACGCGCGTATTGCTCGAAGCGCCGGAGAGGAGGCACAGGGGATGAGCGATTCGCCGATGCCGCTGACCGCGTTCAACCCGCATATCGACTGCGACAACGCGGCGAAGATCGCCAAGACCGCCCATGCCGACGGCTCGACCCTCAAGGAGGCCGGCGTGAAGCTGGGCCTGCTGACCGGGGAACAGTTCGACGCCTGGGTCCGTCCGGAGAAGATGACGCGGCCGGGGTGAGGACCGCGCCCGCTTTCACCGCGGGTGAGCGCATGGCTCAGGCGGCGCAGCCCTCCGGCTTGAACACCCGCTCGGTCGAGGCCGGAAACTTCGCCAGCCTGCCCGCCGGGCGGATCGGGCGGGGGACGAGGTTGCCGCCGCAGTTGGGGCAAACGCCGTTCAGCCGGGTCTCCGTGCAGTCGGCGCAGAAGGTGCATTCGAAGCTGCAGATGCGCGCCCCGGCGCTGTCGGGCGGCAGGTCCCGGTCGCAGCATTCGCAACCCGGTTTGAGGATCAGCATGGCAATCGCTCCGCGATGACGGACCGGATCGAAAAGCGCTCGGTGACGATCCGCGGGCACCGGACCAGCGTATCGCTGGAAGCGCCGTTCTGGGAAGCGCTGAAAGAGAAGGCGGCCGCCGAGGGCCGATCGCTCGGCAGCCTGATCGCCGAGGTCGACGAAGCGGCCGACGGCAACCTGTCCAGCGCCCTGCGCCTCCATGTCGTGACCTGGCTGCGGGCCCGGCTGGAGGGTTAGGCCTTTGCTGCGGTCTCCGGCCGGGCCGTAAACCCGGCCGCCGCCTCCAGCACCCCGGCGACGCGGAACAGCGTCTCTTCCTCGAACGCATTGGCGATCAGGTGCAGGCCGAGCGGCAGGCCGTCATCGTCCAGCCCGGCGGGTACGGAAATCGCCGGCAGGCCGGCCATGCTCGCCGGGACCGTGAACACGTCGTTCAGATACATGGCGATGGGGTCGTCCATCTTCTCGCCGAGCGGGAAGGCGGCGGTCGGCGTGGTCGGCGTGAGGATCGCATCGACCCGGCCGAAGGCGTCGGCGAAATCCTGCGCGATCAGGCTGCGCACCCGCTGGGCCTTGATGTAATAGGCGTCGTAATAACCGGCGGAGAGGACATAGGCGCCGATCAGGATGCGCCGGCGGACCTCCGCACCGAAGCCGGCGCCCCGGGTCGCCTCGTACATCTCGGTCAGGTCGGCGCCGTCGCCGGTTTCGCGCAGGCCGAAGCGCACCCCGTCGTAGCGCGCCAGGTTGGACGAGGCCTCGGCCGGCGCCACGATATAGTAGGCCGGCAGGGCATATTTCGTGTGCGGCAAGCCGATGTCGACGATCTCGGCGCCTGCCGCCTTCAGCCAGTCCTTGCCCCGTTCCCAGAGCGCGACGATGGCCTCCGGCGTGCCCTCCATGCGGTATTCGGCGGGGATGCCGATGCGCAGGCCGCGGATGTCGCCGGTGAGCGCGGCCTCGTAGTCCGGCACCGCGGCGGGCACGGAGGTCGAATCTTTCGGATCGTGCCCGGCCATGGCGCGCAGCACGATCGCGGAATCCCAAACCGTCCGGGTAATCGGCCCGGCCTGGTCGAGCGACGAAGCGAAGGCGACGATGCCCCAGCGCGAGCAGCGGCCGTAGGTCGGCTTCATGCCGACGATGCCGCAGAAAGCCGCGGGCTGGCGGATCGATCCGCCGGTATCGGTTCCGGTGGCGGCAGGCGCGGCACGGGCCGCCACCGCCGCCGCCGATCCGCCGGAAGAGCCGCCCGGCGCCAGCGCCCGGTTGCTGCCGGCGGCGCGCCACGGATTCTCGACCCGGCCGTAATGCGAGGTCATGTTGGACGAGCCCATGGCGAACTCGTCCATGTTGGTCTTGCCCAGCATGACCGCGCCTTCGGTCCACATATTGGCGGTCACGGTGGATTCGTAGGGCGGCGCGAAGCCGCCGAGAATGCGCGAGCCCGCGGTCGTCTGGACGCCTTGGGTGCAGAACAGGTCCTTGACCGCAATCGGCAGGCCTTCGAGCATGCCGGCCTGGCCCTGCGCCCGGCGCGCGTCCGAGGCCCGCGCCATCTCCAGCGCGCGCTCCGGCGTCTCGGCGATGAAGGCGTTGAGCGGCCTCGTTTCTTCCAGGGCGCCGAGATGCGCCAGGGTCAGCTCCTCCGACGTGAAGTCGCCGGCCGCCAACCCGGCCCGCGCCCCGGCGAGGGTGAGATCGGTCAGCCCGCCCGTCATTCGACGACTTTCGGCACCGCGAAGAAGCCCGGCGCGCCCTCCGGCGCGTTCGACAGGATCGCCTCCGCCTTGCCGCCATCGTCGACGCGATCCTCGCGCATCGGCAGGCGGACGGCGACGACGCTGGTCATCGGCGGCACATTCTCCGTGTCGACCTCGCCGAGCTGTTCGACCCAGGTCAGGATGTTGGAGAGCTCCCCGGCGAGCGGCTCCAGTTCCGCTTCGGGAACGCGCACCCGCGCCAGATGTGCAATCCGGCGCACCGTATCGGTATCCAGCGCCATGACGGCACTCCGCTTGCCCAGCAGTTCGCGCGGTCCCTAGCACCCCGCCGGCAAACCGGACCACAGATCATTTGGCGCATCGCCGGCCCTGCTGGCGCGCGAAGGGGCTTGACCGCGGCCGGCCGCCGGCGTCACGAAAGCCGTATGAGCGCGGAACCGGACAACACGCTCCCGCACGGCGTCAGCCCGATGGACCTGGCGCTGGAAGAAGCGCGCCTGGCTGCCGGGCGTAACGAGGTGCCGGTCGGCGCGGTCATCGTGCTGCGGGACGGGCGCCGGGTCCTGGCCCGCGCGGGCAACGAGACCGAGGCTCGGCAGGACCCGACCGCCCATGCCGAAATGCTGGCGATCCGGCGCGCCGCCGAAGCGCTCGGCCGCAGCCGCCTCGCCGGTTGCGACCTCTATGTGACGCTGGAGCCTTGCGCGATGTGCGCCGGCGCCATCGCCCACGCCCGCCTCGACCGGCTCTATTTCGGCGCGACCGATCCGAAGGGCGGCGCGGTGCTGCACGGCGGACGCCTGTTCGAGCAACCGACCTGCCATCACCGGCCGGACATCTACGACGGGCTGGGCGAGAGCGACGCCGCCGCGCTGCTGAAGCAATTCTTCGCGGCGCGGCGCTGAATCCGCAGGCCTCGGGCTGACCCGAAACCACGGAAAACAGCCGGAACGCTCGACCGGTCCCCGTCCGCCGCTCCTCATTCCTCCCGGCGGACCAGGGCCGACAGCACGGTGCGGCGCGGCACGCCGCCGGCTAGCGCGCCGTCTCCGTCCAGCACCGCGACCGGCACTTCG
Source organism: Rhodospirillaceae bacterium Spongia-Bin9 (assembly GCA_900197615.1). Lineage (GTDB taxonomy): Bacteria > Pseudomonadota > Alphaproteobacteria > Bin65 > Bin65 > Bin65. The sequence goes on along the minus strand of FZLR01000005.1, from coordinate 52,055 downwards.
GTTTTCATCGACAGCGGCAGCATGTCCTCGATCACGGCGGCGCTGTCCACCGTCTGCACGGGATCGAGCTTCGCGTCGTCGGCGATCGGGCCGCTGAGGTCCCGGCCTTCCTGCGCCATCTTCGTCGTTACCGCACCGACCGGCCGGCCGTCTCCGTCGCAGACATAGACGGTGTTGCGCTCGCTCGCCTCCAGTTTGGCGAGGGCGTCGGAGAAACCGGCCGCGCCCAACACTACCGTCGGATAGTCGTTGGCGATGCTGCCGACCGTGATGACCCGGCCCCGGTTCACATCCTTGACGAAGCGGCTGACATAGTCGTCGGCCGGCGCCATCAGGATTTCCTCCGGCGGGCCGACCTGGCGCAACTCTCCGTCCTTGAGGATCGCGATATGGTCGCCGATGCGCAGGGCCTCGTCGAGATCGTGGGTGATGAAGACGATGGTCTTGCTGAGCTCGTTCTGGATCTGGATCAGCTGATCCTGCATGTCGTTGCGGATCAGCGGATCGAGCGCGCTGAAGGCTTCGTCCATCAGCAGCACCTCGGCGTCGGTCGCCAGTGCGCGCGCCAGGCCGACGCGCTGCTGCATGCCGCCCGAAAGCTGGCTCGGATACTGGTTCTCGAAACCCTGCAATCCGACCAGGTCGACCTGGGCCTGGGCCCGCTCCCGCGCCTCTGCGCTCGCCTTGCCCGACGACAGACCCAGCCGCTTTGCGATACCGCCGCCGGCCTCGTCGCGAATCTGCAGGCCGCTCATCACGTTGTCGATCACCGTCTTGTGCGGCAGCAGGGCGAAGCGCTGGAACACCATGCTCATCTTGTAGCGCCGCAGATGGCGCAGCGCCTCGGCGTCGAGCCGGAGTACATCCTCGCCGTCGACCAGAATCCGCCCGTCGGTCGGCTCGATCAGCCGGTTGATGTGCCGGATCAGGGTCGATTTGCCCGAGCCCGACAGGCCCATGACGACGAATATCTGGCCGACCCCTATATCGAGGCTGACATCGCGGATGCCGATGGTGTGGCCGGTATCCTCGAGCAGATCCTGCTTGCTGGCGCCGCCTTTCACCCGGTCGAGGACGCTTCCCGGATCGGGACCGAAAATCTTGTAGACATTCTCGATCCCGATCTTGATTTCTTGCTGTGCCATCGTCTCAGTGCCCCAGATGGAGGTGCTGCTGCACGCGTTTGCCATAGGCCTGCGCGATGCGGTCGAAGATGACAGCGAGGAAAACGATGGCGAGGCCGGCGAGCAGGCCGCGGCTGATCTCCAGGCGCTGGATGCCCTGGAGGACCTGGTAGCCGAGCCCGCCCGCGCCGATCATCGACGCGATCACAACCATGGACAGCGCCATCATCGTCGTCTGATTGATGCCGGCCATGATCGTCGGCATGGCCAGCGGGACCTGGACGCCGAACAGCAGTTGCCGCCGCGTCGCTCCGAAGGCGGTGAAGGCCTCGACGACCTCGCGGTCGACATGGCGGATGCCGAGGTTGGTCAGGCGGATGACCGGCGGCACCGCGAACACGATGGTCGCGAGCAGCGCGGGAATCTTGCCCGGCCCGAACAGCATGACGAAGGGGATGAGATAGACGAAGATCGGCATCGTCTGCATGATGTCGAGCACCGGCAGGGCGATGCGCTCGACCCGGTCCGAGCGTGACATCACGATGCCCATCGGGATGCCGACGATTATGGCCAGAAAGGTTGCCGTCAGCATCAGGGCGATCGTCTTCATGCCCGGCTCCCACAGGCCGAAGAAGCCCATCAGGAACATCATGACGCCGAGCCCCAGGGCGACCCATTTGCTGCGGGTCGCCGCGAGGCCGAGCCCAGCGATCGCCAGAACGACGACATACCAGGGCATCCAGAGCAGAAAGTCCTCGATCGCGCGCAGCAGATGGACGATCGGCAGGAAAATCTCCTCCAGCGTCTCGCTCCAGTGCTCGACGACCCAGTTGAACGAATCGTCGATGCCGATGCGGACCGCCCGCATATCCAAAAGTTCGGGAAATTCCTGGGCCATGCCGGATACCGCCTCCCCGCGGGCTCCGGCGATGGCCGCACACGCGACGCCAGGGAAGACCGGGCGCACCGGCGGCAGCCGGAGAATTAGACCTTACTACCGACCCGGTCGATCCGTAAGGTTCCGAGCGCAAAAAGAACCGGCGGGCGCCCGCAAGGGACGCCCGCCGATCGCTTCGCGATGGCGCCTCTTCTTACTTGAGGCTTGCTTTTACCTTCGCCGCAACGTCGGCCGGCACCCACTTGGTCCAGACCGCCTGCTGCGTCTTCAGGAAATGGTCGGTGACATCTTCCGGGCTCGCCTTGCGGTCGTCGCCCCAGGCCAGCACCGAGTTGATAACCGCATTCGGCACCTGCAGTTTGCCGAGGAAGGCCGCGACGTTCGGGGCCTTCTTCTTGAGGCTGGTCACGACCGCGACCGCGACCTCACCGGCCTTCCAGCCCGAAACCTGCGGATCGGTGCAGTTCTTGTCGGTCAGGCACAGGAACTTCTTGGCGTCGTAGGCCGGCATGTTCAGGCGTACCAGCTTGTAGCGGCCGATCACTGCCGTCGGACCCCAATAGTAGGCCAGGATCGCCTTCTTGCGCGTCACGCTGCGCGCGATCGACGCCTTCAGGTTGGCGCCCGAACCCGGCGAGAAGAGCTGGTAGTTCGCCTTGGCGAGGCCCAGCGCCTTGAACAGGTTGCCGTTGATGATCTCGCACGCCCAGCCCGGCGGGCAGGCATAGAGCCGGCCCTTGCCGTCGCTCTGCGCCTCGACGAAGAGCTTCATGTATTTCGGGTTCTGGAGATCGCCGATCGACTTGAGGCCGGGGTTGGCCTTGGCGACATAGTCCGGAATCCACCAGCCTTCCTTGCCGCCCTCGCTGAACACGTCGCTCGCCTTGTAGACGTTGCCCTTCTTCTTGATCTTCTCCCAGATCGAGGACGCCGTGCTGATCCAGAGCTCCGGCGCGATATGGGGCTTGTTCTTGGTCAGCATGCTGGTTGCCGTCGGCACCGTATCGCCCGGCACCAGCTTGGCATTGCAGCCATAACCTGCCGTGAGGATGCGGTGCGCGGTCTGCGCCAGCACGATGCCCGACATCCAGGTCATGCTGGCGATCGTGATCTCGTCCTCGGTGCCGCAGCCGGTCGCCGCCTGGCTCGTTCCCGGCGCCGCTGCAACGGCCGCGATGGCCGCTGCTGCGAGCGTCAATTTCAGATTTCGCATTTTCAATCACTCCCTGGGTTTGTTTGTATACAGCAGACCGCCGATAGCGCCGCCGCGATAATGGCGGGGCCATTCGGATACCCGATCTATCTAACTAAATCTATCAAACTAAAGAGTGTCGGGCGGCACAATAGTCGAGCATCGACCGACCCGCTTCGCCGCCGCCGGCGAAGCTGTTGCCTGCCAGCCAAAATCCGCTCCTGTCCGTCATTTTCCTGCCGGAGCGTCTCGACCGCGAATGCCCCGACCAAAAGCGCGATATCCGGTTCGGTCTCTGTCAGAATCGGCACTGGCGCCACAGTCTCATCGGGCAGCATGGAAGGGCGGGTTCTTTCAAGCAATTCGAAATTTTTTATTCTAACTTCAACACATCTGAAGTTCGATGGGAAAGCGGCAGTGGACGGGACCGACGCCGCGCTATTGACCGAGCTTCAATCGGATCGAAATTATCACCACTATTTTCAAATATTCTGTAACGCGATCGCCATGATCAAACTGGAAACACTACGGACATTCGTCACCGTGGCCGAAGCCGGCAACATCAAGGATGCGGCCGAAAGGCTCTGCCGAACCGCCTCGGCGGTTTCCATGACGCTCAAGCAACTGGAGCGCGAAGTGGGGGGCGAGCTCTTCCAGACAGATCGCAAGAACAGCCTGACGCCTCTCGGCGCGTTCATGCTGGAAACGGGACGCCTCCAGATCCAGAACTACGACCGGACGATCGACGGCATCCGCGCCTATGCCAGGAACCGGCTCGGCCGCCTTGCTCTCGCCTCCGTTCCGTCGGTTGCGGCAAATCTCGTCCCGTCGTTGCTGCCCGGCTTCGTGCTCGACCGGCCCGGCGTCGAAATCGAGCTTCTGGACACCGATAGCCGGAACGTCCTCAGGTCCGTCGAAGCAGGACAGGCGGATCTCGGAATTGCGGGCCGGCCTCTCTCTCACACAACGGCGGCCTTCGAACCGCTGTTTCGGGATCGCTTCAAGGTCATCTGCAACGCCGACTGCGATCTGGCGGTCGCCGGAGACCTCGTCCGTTGGGCCGATCTCGAGGGCCAAAGCCTGATCCTGAACGGTGCGTCCGAGACCATCGACGTGCCGGGCTACAAAGCCCTGTCGGAAAGGGCATCGATACACGTCCGGAATGTGACGTCGTTGCTCGCGCTTGCGAAGACCGGCTTCGGAACGACCTTGCTTCCGGCGCTGGCGGCCATCGATCTGCCGGAGGGCGTTGTCGCCCTCGACCTGGCCGATGAGAATGTCTGGCGCGTCGTCGGTTTGCTGAGCCGGAGCGAGTCCGTGCCGAGCCCGGTAGCGCTCGCCTTTCGCGCCTTCATCCTCAAAGAAGTGCCGGAACTGGTCCGCACCCTCGGACTGGAGCTCGTGAACCCGTAGCCGCTGCCGGGCCGGCAGGGCAGGAAAGCCGCGCCGCCTTCTCCGGCAGGCAATCCGAACCGCATGCCCGAACCGAACGGAGCCCCCGGAAGATTCGTTCGATGACGGGTAGGCGCTAAATCGCTTCCCAGCCCTTGCGGCCGATCAGGCGGCGGAGTTTGTCCAGGGCGGACATCTCGAGCTGCCGGACCCGTTCGCGCGAGATGCCGAGATCGGCGGCGATGGCGCCGCGCGTCCTGCGGGTCTCGGCCAGGAAACGGGCGGCGATGATGGTCCGCTCGCGGCCGCTCAATGACTTGAGCGCCTTGGCGATCAGGCCGCGGCGGAAGCGCTCGGTACTGGCGCCGGCCGCGGCCTCCTCCGGGCTTTCCCGCTCGTCGGCCAGACGGTCGCCCCATTCGGCCGGGTCGTCGGCGCGCATGCGCTGGTTGAGCGACCAGTCCCGTTCCGCGGCGCGCCGGGCCATCGCCATCGCTTCCTTCAGCGGGACGCCGAATTTCCGCGCGACCGGGCGCAGCCTGTCCTCGGTCATGGGCTCCGCGCCGGCCCGAAGCCCGGCCATCTTGCGGCGCAAATGGAAGAACATGGCCTTTTGCGCCGCCGTGGTGCCGATGCGCACCAGGGACCAGGAACGCACAACATGATCCTGGATCGCGGCGCGCACCCACCAGCGGGCGTAGGTCGAGAGCCGGGCGCCCGCCGCCGGATCGAATTTCCGGATGGCGTGCAGGAGGCCGATCGATCCTTCCTGCACCAGGTCGTTCATGGGCACGCCGTAGCGCCGGTATTTCCGGGCGATGCTGACGATGAAGGCCAGATGGGCGCGCAACAGCCGGTCCGACGCCTCGCGGTCGCCGGCCTGGCTGCGCCGGGCGAGATCGCGCTCCTCCTCGACCGACACGGAGAGCGTCGGTCCGCCTCTTCGAAACAGATATCCAGAACCAGGCCGGGGCATGGCGGCGATCCGGATTGCCCGCCTTCGGCCGATCGGGCGGGAAGGCTTTCGCGGTGCCGAGGGCGGCGCGATGTGTACCGCCCGGCCCGGCGAAATTCGCACAATCGGCCGACAATTGGAACCGCTGCGACCTAATTCCGTGCTAGAATGGGCAATATACCCCGGCAGTTTCAGGGAGCGACCGATGGCCCAGGAGACTATTGCCGACAGCGACATCCATGCCGCCGCCATGCAGGTGGCCGCCGGCATCGGCTGGCGCCGGACGCGGCTTGCCGACATTGCGGAAGAGGCCGGCCTCACGCTCGCCGAACTGCACGCGCGCTACAACTCGAAGGAAGCCGTGCTCGACGGCCTGTTCCGCCATGTCGACCGGATCGTCCTGGAGGGCGCGCAGAAATCCGCGGACGAGGACACGTCTTACCGCGACCGGCTGTTCGATATCCTGATGCAGCGCTTCGACGCGCTCAATCCGTACAAGGACGGCATCCGCGCCGTCGTGCGCGACGCCGGCGGGGGCGGCATCGCCGAAATGCTGTGCGGCGGCTGCCGGCTGCTGCGCTCGATGCGCTGGATGCTGGAGGCTGCGGGCATTAGCACGGCAGGCTGGTTCGGCGGCCTGCGGGTCAAGGGCCTTGCGGTCGTCTTTGCCGCGACGGTTCAGGTCTGGCTGCGCGACGACAGCGAGGACATGGCGAAGACCATGGCGGCGCTCGACCGCAACCTCAAGCGGGCCGAACAGGTCGCCACCATGCGCTCGCCCTTTGGCCGCGGGCGGCGCGCGGACGACGCGCCCGATCTCGACGCCGACCCGGCGCCGGCGACCTGATCCGCCAATTTTTCGAAAGGGGTGCGGCGACTATAGCGGCGGGCGGCGCGCCCGAGTTGCTATAAGCCGCGCATGAGCGCGATTGCGGACACGATTTCCTGGGCGGATTTTCAAAAGGTCGATATCCGGGTCGGCACGGTCCTGACCGCCGAACCGTTCGAGAAGGCCCGCAAGCCGGCCTACATCCTGACCGTCGATTTCGGCGAAGCCATCGGCATGCGCAAATCCTCGGCCCAGATCACCGCGCACTACGCGCCGGAGGAGCTGGTCGGCCGCAAGGTCGCGGCGGTGCTCAACTTCCCGCCCAAGCAGATCGCCAACATCATGTCGGAGATCCTGGTGCTCGGCTTCCCGGACGAAGACGGCGAGGTCGTGCTGATCGGCGTCGACCGCGACGTGCCGGATGGCGGCCGGCTGTTCTGAGCGAGTCGGCTATCGACCGAGTTTCGCGAGTTGCGGAACCGTGCCGTCGTCCAGCGCCGGCACCTCGAAGGCGTTGAGCGTGATCGAGACCAGGGCATAGTAACCGAGCAGGCCGGCCAGTTCGGCAACGCCCTGCGGCCCGAGCAGCGCCTTCAGGTCCGCGAAGGTGGCGTTGGAGAAGCGCCGCGTCTCATACATCTCCCGGCAGGCCCGGTAGATCAGCGCCTCGTCCGCCTCTGGAAATTCCGGCGTGTCGCCGCGGGCGATCGCTTCGACGACATCGCGCGGCAGGCCGGCGTCGAGCGCCAGTTTCGCGTGGACGCTCCATTCGAAGCCGGCGTCCCACCGGCGGGCGGTGAAGATGATCGCCAGTTCCTTCAGGCGCTGCGGCAGGACGGAACCGAAGCGCAGGAAGGCGCCGAGCCGCTGGGCCGGATCGGCCATCTCCGGGCTGAGCAGCCAGGGCACGAACGGCCCCCGGAGCGAGCCGCGCGGCCCGCCGGCAATCTCGTCCGCCACCGCCTGCTGGGCCGGCGTGAGATTATCGAGGTCGATCTCGTCATAGCGGGACATCGGCTTCAGCCTTCCGGCGGTCGGGCGCAGACCCGGTCGTAGGCGAAGCGCTCGCCGATCAGGCCGTTGTATTCGTAGATATCCAGCGTCGCTTCAAAGGCCTTGGGCGTAATCTCGATTTGCGGCGCCCAGCAGCCGAGCCGCTGGTAGGTCGCGATGCAGCGCTCCAGCACCGGCAGGTCGATGTCCGGAAACCAGGAGTCCTCGGCGCGGGCGACATCTTCTGCCGGCGTTTCGTTGAGCCAGCGCCGGGCCTTGCGGTAGGCGCGGGTGAAGGCTTTCGCCATATCGGTCTCCAGCCAGTCCGGCCGGGCGCACAGGCTGGAGAAGCCGCAGCGGCCGACCTGCAGCCCGACCTGGGCGACGACATGGCCGACGCCGTCGGCTTCCAGTTGTTGGGGGAACGGTCCCTGTTGCTGAACATAGGCGCCCCGCCCCGCGCGGAAGGCCCGGTCGATGTCGGCGGCATTGCCGGGATGGATGGCGTTCAGCCGGCCGTAGTCGATGCCGGCCTTGTGGCAGGCGTATTTGAACATGGCGAGCGGCTGGCCGCCGCCGAACAGCACGACCTCCGCGCCTTCGAGCTTGTCCCAGGCGAAGTCCGGGTCCGGTTCGCGCCCGGTCAGGAAAAAACCGTCCATCTCGTTGATCTGGGCGAAATGGACGACGCCGGGATTCTCGCCCTTCGACAAAGGTCCGAAGGCCTGGCTCAGGGCGGATTGGACGACATGAGCCGAGCCGTCCTTCAGTGCGGCGATGGCCGAGACGCCCGGCGGCGAGACCGACCAGTCGGCTTCCAGTCCCTCCTCGGCCAGGAATCCGCCCGCCATCGTCGCGATGAGCGGCGAATAGAAAGCCGAGAACAGGCTGAATTGAATGTCGATGCGGGTCATGGGCAGCAGCGCTCCGGCTCGGTCGGTCAGGCTAAAGCGATCAGGCGGGCAAACGCGCCCGTGCTAGCCTGCAAAGACTGTGCCGTCCATCAACTTGTTGGCGGTGCGCAGGATGGCCGCCGAGGCGACGCTGCCATCGTCGGCCAGGGTCGCGATTACCGAAGTCTGGCCGGACGGGTGCTCGATCTCCAGTGTCTTGGGATTGCCCGGCGGCAGGTCGGCGAGCGCATTGGCCGGCGAGCCGGGCAGCAGGCAGGCCGTTGCGATGCTGACCGCGCCGAGCACGCCGATGGTCGCGTGGCAGCGGTGCGGGATGAAGGTGCGCGTGCAAATTGCCCCGCCGTCCCGCGGTGCGCTCACCAGGGTCATCTTCGGCACCGTCTTCGCCACCACATTGCCCAGATTCATCGGCGGGCCGCAGGCCAGGCGCAGGCGCTCGAGCCGGATCTTCAGCGCCTCTTCGGCGTCCAGCGCCTCGCGGCTCTCGGTTCCGGCGATCCCTGCGTCTGCTGCGCGCAGCACGACGCAGGGCATGCCGTTGTCGATCAGCGTGACCTCGATGCCGTCGACCCGGTCGCCCGCCCGGCCGGTCGGCAGCAGCGCGCCGCAGGTCGCCCCGGCAGTGTCCCGGAATTGCAGCGGCACCGGCGCAGCGGCACCCGGCACGCCGTCGATCCGCGCATCGCCGGTGTAGGAGACCGCCCCGCCCGGCGTCTGCACCGTCGCCACCGCGGTCTGCCCGGTGTTCTCCAGATGGATCGTCACCGGTGTCTCCCCGCTGCGCGCGGGCACCAGCCCGCGCTCGATGGCGAACGGGCCGACCCCGGCGAGGATGTTGCCGCAAGTCTGGGCATCGGAGACCAGCGGTTCGTCGACACTCACCTGCAGGAAGAGATAGTCGACATCGACGCCGGCGCGTCCGGACGGCGACACGACCGCGACCTTCGAGGTCAGCGGATCGGCCCCGCCCATGCCGTCGATCTGGCGCGGATCGGGCGAACCCATGACCCGGCGCAGAAATGCGTCGCGCGCAGCCGGGTCCGCCGGCAGGTCGTCGGCGAGGAAATAGCCGCCCTTGGACGTGCCGCCGCGCATCCACAGGCAGCGCACGCCGCCCGGGAGGTTCTCAGACATATTTCAGGCCGGCGGCTTCGAGGTCGCCGCGCATGTCGTACATGTCCAGCCCCAGCTCGCCGCCGGCGAGGCGCTGGCGCTTCTCCTCCTCACTGGCGATCCGGGCCAGAGCCTTCGCCAGCACGTCGGCGGCATCCTCGCGCCGGACAATACAAACGCCGTCGTCGTCGCCGATAACGACATCGCCGGGCCGGACCGGTGCGCCGGCGCAGACCACCGGCACGTTGACCGATCCGGGCGTCCGCTTCACCGTGCCCTGGGCGCACACGGCCTTCGACCAGACCGGGAAGCACATGGCGGTGAGATCCTTCACGTCGCGCACGCCGGTATCGGTGACCAGCCCGGCCGCGCCGCGCGCCCGGGCGGAGGTCGCCAGCAGGTCGCCGAAATAGCCGGCGTCCGACGGCGAGGTCACGGCCAGGACCAGCATGTCGCCGGGCTGCAGCTGCTCGATGGCGACATGGACCATCCAGTTGTCGCCCGGCGGCGCGAGGATGGTGACGGCCGAGCCCGCCGCCGCCGCGCCGGCATAGATCGGCCGCATATACGAGGCGAGCAGGCCGGTGCGGCCCTGGGCCTCGTGGACCGTCGCGACGCCGCACTCGCCGAGCGCCGCAACGACCGCCGGATCGGCCCGCTCGATATTCCGGGCGACGACATTGTCCATCACAGTTCGTCCACGCAACGCGGGAACACGGCCTGGAAGCCCTCGGCGTATTTGCAGTCCCTCCCGCCGGCCATGCCGCCGGAATTGCGCCGGAAATGGTTGCCCCGGTTCTCCGCGACGTTGGTGTAGTAGGCCCAGAGATGGTGCTGCCCCTCCATGCACTCGATGGCGGCGCGCTTCCTGTCCCACACGCCGGTGATGTCGAGGAAGACGTTGGGCACCCAGCCCATCTGCTCGGTCTGATGGGGCTCGAACAGATACATCTGCGGTGCGCCCAGCACCTGCTCGCCCGGATTGTGGCCCCAGGCCTGGGCAATCATGCGCGCCTCCATGGTGAAGGCCGTGGTTGCCATATGGTCCGTGTTGTAGGGATCGTATTTGGAATGGGTCAGGATGAAGGACGGCTGCACGGCGCGCAGCACGTCGACCAGCCGGTGTTTCGCTTCCGCGTCAAGGGTGAGCGGATAATCGCCGAGGTCGAAGCAGATCAGGTCGTGGGCGCCGAGGACATCGGCGGCCTTCTCCGCCTCCTTGCGCCGCACGGCTTTCACCTTGTCCAGCGTCGCGCCCTCCTGTTTCCACAGCCGCGCGCTCTCGCCGCGCTCGCCGAAGGACAGGCAGACGACCGTGACATCGACGCCGCGCTCCCGGTGCAGCGCGATCGCGCCGCCGCAGCGCCAGACGAAATCCGCGGCATGGGCGCTGACGACAAGCGCGGTCTTCCGGTCGCTCATGGCGTTCTCCTGGCAACGAACTCAAATGGAAGATCGTGTGCCCAGGATACGCTGAACGATCCGAGGATCCCGGGCAATCATCGCGAGCAGAACGCGGGCCGGACCTTCGGGTCGCCGCCGACGATGCTCCCAGTTGAGGAGCGTGCCTTTCTTGACACCGATGCTCTTGGCGAACTGGGCTTGCGAAAGACCCGTGCCGGCCCGAATCGCCTTAACATCCGGTTCCGGGACATCGATCTCGTGGACCGCGGCGGGACCTTCGCCTCGCGCGTGGGCCAGAGCTTCCTTCAAGCCCCTTTCGATACTGTCGAATGCGTCACTCATCGCTTTCTCTTGTAAGATTCATTGAGCGCCTTGCCGAGCAACTTGACCGCCTCGGTCTCGGACCTGCTCAGGTTTGATTTTTCGTTCTTGGCGAACACCGTGATCAGAATGACCGGGTTTCCGTCCTCGGGACTGTAGACATGGACCACCCGGTAGCCGCCACTCTTGCCGCCGCCGGGCCGCGCAAAACGGAATTTTCGAACACCGCCGCCTATGGGCGCGCCGCTCATCGGATTGCGGGCCACGAAGTCGATTAGTTCCATACGCTCCTCGTCGTTCATTATTGCGCGGGCGCGGCGCTGGAACTCCGGGGTCTCGACAACGGTTACAATGGTCACGGTATAAGATACGTGTCGCGCAATAGTATGTCAATGACTTATAGTCGATGAAATTGCCCAGGTCCATTTCCCATAGCCGATCGATGAAGGTAGGCACGAAGATATCGCGCATCGTCATACATCCCGTCAAAAGCCCGGCCCGGATAGCGGGTTGCCGAGCGGGCGGTTCGGCCCGTAGAAATGGCCGGTGAAGAGGCGGCGGGGGCGGCATCCCCGATCCGGCCGCCGGAACCGAAGGGAGGAATGCATGTTCAGGTTCACGACAGGAACGATCTTGGCCGGCAGCATCGCGCTGGCCGCCGCGGCCGAGGCGCGGGAAATCAAGGTCGGTTTCATCGCGCCCAAGTCCGGCGGCGCAGCCCAGCTCGGAGAACAGCTCGAAAAGGGCGCGCGGCTCTATATCAAGCTGCACGAGAAGGAGCTGGGCGGCGATACGATCAAGCTGATCGTGCGCGATTCCAAGCGGCCGGGCGGGCCGATCGCCAAGGCCGCGGCGCAGGAGCTGATCGCGCGGGAGAAGGTCGAAGTCCTGGGCGGCGTCATCTTCTCGCCCAACGCCATGTCGATCGCCCCATTGGCGACCGCGGCCAAAGTGCCTTTCGTGGTGATGAATGCCGGCACATCCTGGATCACAACCCTGTCGCCGAACATCGCCCGGGTGTCCTTCACCATGTGGCAGGCCGGCTTCATCATGGGCGAGCACGCCGCCAACGCGCTCGGCTGCAAGACGGCGATCTCCGGCTACACCAACTATCCGCCGGGCAAGGACAGCGTGGCGGCCTTCAAGCGCGGCTTCGAGGGCGCCGGCGGCAAGGTGATCGATTCGATCCCGATGGGCGGCCCGCGCGAAGCGCCGGACTTCACGCCCTTCTTCCAGCGGGTCAAGGACAAGAAGCCGAACTGCTTCTACGTCTTCGTGCCGGGCGGCAACCATGCCGCGGGCGCATCCAAGACTTTTGTTGCCCTGGGCATGAAGCAGGCCGGCATCAAATTCATCGGCCCCGGCGACCTCACCCACGACCTGCAACTGCAGAGCATCGGCCCGGCCATCGCCGGCACGACCATCGCCATCCACTATCACGCCGATCTCGAAAACCCGGTAAACGCAGCCTACCGCAAGGCGTTCAAGGCCGAATACGGCAAGGATGCGGTGAACGATTTCGTCAGCGTCGGCGGCTATGACGGCATGGCTGCGGTGTTCCACATCGTCAAGTCGGCCAAGGGCGGCAAGATTGCGGCGGACAGCGCGATCGAGGCCCTGCGGGGTTGGACCCACAACAGCCCGCGCGGGAAAATCATGGTCGATCCGGTCACGCGCGACATCGTCCAGAACATCTATGTCGCCGAGGTCGTCGACGATAACGGCACCCTGCGCCACAAGACGCTGAAGACCATCGAAGCGGTCAAGGACAAGTGCAAGGAGCTGAAGATCGGCCGGTGCGGAAAGTAGCGGATTCCGCTAGTCTGTCGCTTCAGCCGTATCCGAAGGGAGGATTATCATGCTGAAACATACCACCGGACTCATCCTCGCCGGCACCGTCGCCTTTGCTGCGGCGGCCGAGGCGCGGGAAATCAAGGTCGGCTTCATCGCGCCCAAATCCGGCGGCGCGGCGCAGCTCGGCGACCAGATGGAAAAGGGCGCGCGGCTCTATATGAAACTGCACGCCAAGGAGCTGGGCGGCGACACGATCAAGCTGATCGTGCGCGATTCGAAGCGGCCCGGCGGGCCGATCGCCAAGGCGGCGGCGCAGGAACTGATCGCCCGCGAGAAGGTCGAAATCCTCGGCGGCGTGATTTTCTCGCCCAACGCCATGTCGATCGCGCCGCTGGCGACCGCCGGCAAGATGCCGTTCGTCATCATGAACGCCGGCACGGCTTTTATCACCAACATGTCGCCGAACATCGTGCGGGTGTCCTTCACCATGTGGCAGGCCGGCTACATCATGGGCGAGCATGCCGCGAAGGAGATGGGCTGCAAGACGGCGATTTCGGGCTACACCAACTATCCGCCGGGCAAGGACAGCGTCGCCGCCTTCGCGCGCGGCTTCGAAGGGGCCGGCGGCAAGGTGATCGATTCGATCCCGATGGGCGGCCCGCGCGAGGCGCCGGACTTCACGCCCTTTTTCCAGCGCGTGAAAGACAAGAAGCCGGGTTGCTTCTACGTCTTCGTGCCGGCCGGCAACCATGCCGCGGGCGTCGCCAAGACCTACCAGGCGCTCGGCATGCGCAAGGCCGGCGTCAAGCTGGTCGGCCCCGGCGACATCACGCAGGACACGCAGCTCCAGGGCATGGGCAAGGCGGCGGTTGGCGTCATCACGGCGCACCACTACCATGCCGATCTGGCGACGCCCGTAAACCGGGCATTCGTCAAGGCCTGGAAGGCGGCCTACGGCGCCAAGTCGACGCCGGACTTCGTCGGCGTCGGCGGCTATGACGGCATGGCCGCGGTGTTCCACATCGTCAAGTCGGCCAAGGGCGGCAAGATCACGGCCGCCGGCGCGATTGCGGCCCTGAAGGGTTGGAAGCACAACAGCCCGCGCGGTCCGATCATGATCGATCCGGAAACCCGCGAAATCGTCCAGAATGTCTATGTCGCCCAAGTTTACGACGACAACGGCACGCTGCGGCAGAAGAAGCTGAAGACCTTCGAAGCCGTGAAGGACAAGTGCAAGGAGCTGAAGATCGGCCGCTGCGGCAAGTAGCGGTTCGGGACCGATCCGCAGTTTCGAAGTAGCCCCGAACCGTCATTTCGACCGACCGAAGGGAGAGGAGAAATCTTTCCGCTACGGTGCTTTGGGCCCTGCACCGCGCAGGAAAGACATCTCCGCTCCGCGTCCCTGCGGGCCGCTCCGGTCGATATGACGGCAAGGGGCGGGCCAGCCGCCGCGGTTGCGTGTCTGTCGATTGACCGTTTTGTTCCCAGACACGCCATTCCCTGAATGAGTCTTCGGCAAAAACGCTGTGCGACCGCCCGAATCCCCCTCCCCTGGGGGGAGGGGGGACGCCCCGCCTCGCCCGTTGGATTCTCCTGGCGCCATATCGCAGAGGAATGCTGAATGGCGGCAGCCTTCGATATCGCGACCACGATCCTGGTTTTCGGCGTCGCCTACGCGATGCTGCTGTTCATCATCTCGGTCGGCCTGTCGATCACGATGGGGCTGATGGGCTTCGTCAACCTGGCCCACGGCGCCTTCGCCATGGTCGGCGGCTACATCACGGTGAAGCTGGTGGCGCCGCTGGGCGTGCCCTACCTGCTGGCCCTGGTGATCGCCTTCTTCCTTGTCGCGGCGCTCGGCGCGGTCATGGACCGGCTGCTCTACCGCCATGTCTACGGCCGGCCGGAGCTCGACCAGGTGCTGTTCACCATCGGCATCGTCTTCGTCTCGGTCGCCGGGGTTTCCTTCGTATGGGGGCCGGACCCGCAGAATATCCTGCTGCCGGAAATCCTGCTCGGCGACGTCGACCTCGGCTTCAAGAACATCCCGGTCTACCGCGCCTTCATGATCGTCGCCGGGGGCGTCATCGTGGCGGCGCTGTTCTTCGGCCTGGAGCGCACGAAGATCGGCGCCCAGGTGCGCGCGGCGGTGGACAACCGGCGCATGGCGGAATCCTGCGGCATCCCGACCGGCCGGCTGTTCACGATCATCTTCGCGCTGGGCAGCGGCATGGCGGCGCTCGGCGGCGGCCTCGGCATTCAGATTCTGGGCGGGCTGAAGCCGGTGTTCGCCTTCGAATATCTGGTGATCTTCCTGATCGTCGTCGCGGTCGGCGGGCTGGGCAACATCCGCGGCACCTTCGTCGCCGCCCTGCTGCTCGGCATCATCGATTTTGCCGGCAAGTATTTCCTGCCGGAGGGCGGCGGCTTCTTCATCTACGGCGTGACCTTCATCGTGCTGCTGTGGCGGCCGCACGGCCTGTTGGGAAAAGCCTGACGTGACCGTCCCGACACCCCGGACGAATAATGGCGCCGCCGCCGGCGCCCTGCTGCGCGCCCACCGCTTCCGCGCGATCGAGCTGATCCCGTGGATCCTTGCCATCGCGGTCTATTTCCTGTTTCCCGGCTACCGGCTGCTCGCGACCCAGATTCTCGTGCTGATCCTGTTTGCGATCTCGCTCGACCTGATCGTCGGCTATGCGGGGATCGTCTCGCTCGGCCACGCCGCCTTCTTCGGCACCGGGGCCTACACCGCTGCCCTCCTCGCCGACGCCGGCTGGCAGGAGCCGATTTCCGCCCTCGCGCTGGGTGCGGTCACCGCCGGCCTGCTCGGCTGGGTTTCGGGCTGGATCATCCTGCGCACACGGGAACTCACGCTGTTGATGCTGACCATGGCGCTGGGGATCATCCTCTACGAACTGGCCAAGGACCTGGACGACATCACCGGCGGCTTCGACGGCATCAATTTCGAGAACACCGCCATCCTCGGCCTGTTCCCGTTCGACGTGCTCTACTACACGACGAACTACTGGTACGCCTTCGCCTTCCTGGTGCTCGGCTTCCTGGTCGCGCGCACGGTCGTCCATGCGCCGTTCGGCCGCTCGCTGGTCGGCATCCGCGAGAATGTCCGCCGCATGCACGCCATCGGCACGCCGGTGCAGCAGCGCATGCGCCATGTCTATGTCATCGCCGCCATGATCGCCGGGGTCGCCGGCGCGATCTGGGTCCAGGTCCAGGGCAACATCACGATCGGCGTCTACGAATTCGAGATGTCGGGCAACATCCTCATCATGCTGATCCTGGGCGGCACGGGCCGGCTCTACGGCGCCTTCATCGGCGTCACCGTGTTCACAATCCTGGAGAACCTGACAGAGACCGTGCTCGGCACCGATCCGCCCTATTGGGAGCTGGTGGTCGGCGTCGCCCTCATCGTCACGGTCCTGTTCGCGCCGCGCGGCCTGCTCGGCGTGTTCGACCCGCTGATCCGCCGCTTCCGGGAGCGGACGCCATGACTGCCGATCTTGGGCCCGCCGTTCATGAGAACCCCGTTCTGGAAACCAAGGGCCTGTGCAAGAATTTCGGCGCCCTGGTCGTCGCGCGCGACATCGATTTCGCGCTGGAGGCCGGCGCGCGCCATGCCGTGATCGGGCCGAACGGCGCCGGCAAGACGACCTTCGTCAACCTGCTGACCGGGGCTTTGCCGCCGACCGGCGGATCGGTGCTGCTCGACGGCCTCGACATCGCCGGGCTGGCCGAGCACGAGCGGGTCAAGCGCGGCCTGGTGCGGACCTTCCAGATCAACACATTGTTCAACGGCCTGACGGTGCTGGAGAACATCTACCTCACCGTGGCCGAGCGCATGGGCGTGGCGACCGGCCTGTTCCGCCCGGTCGGCAGCCGGCCCGAGGTCGTCGCCGAGGCCGAGCGGCTGGTCGAGATGGTCCAGTTGCAGGACGACGCCGGCCGGACCATCGACGAATTGCCCTACGGCCGCCAGCGCCTGGTCGAGATCGCCATCGCGCTCGCCCTCGAACCGCGGGTGCTGCTGCTCGACGAGCCCTCGGCCGGCGTGCCCGGCGCCGAATCCCACATCATCCTCGACGCCATTGCGGCGCTGCCGGCGGACATCGCCATCATGATCATCGAGCACGATATGGATGTCGTGTTCCGCTTCGCCGAGCGGATCACGGTGCTGGTCTCAGGCGCCGTCCTCGCCTCCGGCCCGCCGGACGAAATCGCGGCGGACGAGCGCGTCCGCGCCGTCTATCTGGGCCACGGCCATGGCTGAGCCCCTGCTGGCCCTCGATGCGGTGACCGCCGGCTACGGCGCGACCCGGGTGTTGGAAGACCTGTCGCTGAGCCTGGACGACCGGGAGAGCGTCGCCGTGATCGGGCGCAACGGCGTCGGCAAGACGACCCTGCTGGCGACGGTCATGGGCCACACCACCCTGCACGGCGGCGGTATCCGCTTCGACGGGCGGGATATCTCGCGCCTGCCGATCCACCGCCGGGCGGCCGCCGGCATCGGCTATGTGCCGCAGGAGCGGGAGATCTTCCCCTCGCTCACCGTGCGGGAAAACCTGGAGATCGGGGCGCGGCCCAAAGGCGGAAGGGGAACCGGCAGGGACAGTGACGACGGCGCGGAGGACTGGACGGAAGAGCGGATCTTCCAGCTGTTCCCCAACCTGGCGGACCGGCTGAACAACGACGGCAACCAGCTTTCGGGCGGCGAGCAGCAGATGCTGGCGATCGCCCGCGCCCTGATGGCGAACCCGCGCATCCTGCTGATGGACGAACCGACCGAAGGCCTGGCGCCGGTAATCGTCGAGGACCTGGTGCGCATCCTGGCGGCGCTGCGCGACGAGGCCGGCGTCGCCACGGTGCTGGTCGAGCAGAACAGCGCCATCGCGCTTAACTTCGCCGAGCGCACCGTCGTGCTCGACCGCGGCCGCGTCGTCTACGACGGCCCGTCGAAGGCCCTGCAGGACGATCCGGAGAAACTGGAGAGCCTTGTCGCGGTGTCGGGGTAGCCCTTCGACAGGGCCTCACCCCACCGTCCCGTCGGCGACCCAGGCGTCGAAAATCTCCAGCGCCGCCTCGGCGAATTCGGCGTCGTTGATGTGGCAGTCGAGCTCGGTCATCGACGCGGGCGGCCGGACGGATTTCCGCAATTCGTCGGAGAAGGCCGCCATCCCCGCCGGATCGTGCGCCTCGTAGCCGGGCCGGTCCCATTTCACGATGCCCTGCGCGGGCAGGATGAAATGCACCGGACCCGTGCTCTGCGCCAGCCGCCGGCCGACCTCGCGGGCGATCTCCCGGCGCTCCGCTTCATTGAGCAGCCCCGACTTGATCAGCCGGTTGTGGATGTGGAACGGCCGGTCGGCGAAGCGGGGCGGCGGGTCCTGCCAGGCCGGGATGTGCACGAGGCTGAGGTATCCCGGCGCGACGATCTGGGGAATGCCGGCCCGGCCGGCGCCAAGCAGGCGATCTTCCCCGGCCTCGACGACGGAGCCCATCATCCGGTTGCCGAGCTCGACGAGCGTGAAATCCATGACGCAGCAGAACCCGCCCCGCGACGCGATGTTCTCGAACGCCATCCCGCCCATGCCGGTGGCGTGGAAGATCGCGACCTCGTAGCCGCGCGCCTCCAGGGCGGGCTTCAGCGTCAGCATGTAGTGCATGGAGCCCGATCCGAGCGAGGTCATGCCGACGACGGGGCGGTCGTCCGCCGGCGCCTCGGCTGCCCGCGCCGCGCCGAGCACGGCCCCGGCCGCCTCGCTGAGCGTCGCCTTGCAGACGGAGTTCAGCCCGTACAGGCCGCCCGCCCAGAGGATCATCTGGATATCCGCCGAGAGCCGGTCGGGCGGGATCAGCGGCGAGAAGGCGATTGTCGAGACGACATATTTCGGCACGCCGAGCGGCAGCGCCTTGCAGATGTCGAGCGCCGCGTCGGTCCCCATGGTGCCGCCGAGAATGACGATGCCGTGGAATTTCCCCTGCCGGTGCAGGCCGGCGGCGAGCGCCGAGGCGCCTTTGGCCATGATCTGCATGGCGGCGTTCTCGTGGCCGGCCTCGACCGCGGCCCCGATCGAACTGCCGCCCGCCGCCGCGACGTCGCGCCTCGAATAATCGACGGGAGCCGCCGGTTCGCCCAGCACGCCGATGTCCATGGTCAGCACGCCGCCGCCGAGCGTCCGGATCCGCTCCGCCATATAGGCGAGCTCCGGGTTCTTCGTATCGTAGGTCCCGACGACGAGAATCGTCCTGTCGACCATCGCCTTGCCCGATTGCGCCGAACCGAAACTGCGGTGGTTCTCCCGCCCGCTGCCGGCATAATAGCACCGATGGCGTCGAGGTGAGAGACGGGGTCGGGTTTCTTTCCGGCAGCGCCGTCGGGCGCTACAATCCCTATTCCCATTGCCTCCCCCTCTTGAGAGGGGAAGGACAGGTGGGGGTGGCGCGTCGGAAGACGCGCCGCGCCGCCAGGCGTTTGGTTCGAGGTCTTGACGGCACCCCCATCGACCTCGCTGCGCCCGACCGCTTCCCTTTCCGAAGAGGGGGAAGGATCGGGAGGGCAACGGCACACGGAACGAGGAGGCGCCAATGCCGCGGGGCGTGATCGATTACAAGGCGCTGGCCGGCCCGGAGGCGCAGGTTCTGCGCGACAAGGCGCCGGACGGGCCGCTGCCCTTCGACATCCGCAAGATCGGCCATGTCGTGCTCTATGTCGCCGACCTGGAGCGTTCGGTCGATTTCTATACCAAGGTGCTCGGCTTCCGGGTCTCGGACGTCTACCCCGACACGATGATGGACGGCGGAATGGTCTTCATGCGCTGCAATGCGGACCATCACGGCGTCGCCCTGGTCGGCGCGGGCGCGCCGCCGGAGGACCGCGCCGGCATGCACCACATGGCCTTCGAGGTCGCCGCCGTCGACGAGGTGCTGAAGGCGCGCGCGCATCTGGAGGCCCATGGCGTCGAAATCCTGTTCGAGGGCCGGCGGCGCGCCGGCGCGCAGGTCGCCGTCGAGTTCCGCGACCCTGACGGCCACTGGCTGGAAATCTACTGGGGGCTGGACCGGGTGGTGCCCGACGGCCCGGACGGCGCCTCCGCGATCCGCCCGCCCGAAGAATGGCGCGAGGTCTTCAGCCTGGAGGACGCTCTCGACGACGCCCCGCCGGGCCAGGACACGACGCTCAAAGACCCGTCGCTGAGGCGGGGCCGGGGGACCGGCCGACCGTGACCCATCTGCCGGTGTACGTCATCAACCTGGACCGCCGCCCCGACCGGCTCGAGACGATCGCCGCCGACCTCGGCCGGCTCGGCCTGCCGTTCGAGCGCGTACCCGCCGTCGACGCCCGCCGGCTGCCGGCCGGGGACTTGGCCGACCGCAACCCGCTGATGCGCGCCGGCTCGAAGGCCTGCATGCTGAGCCACAGCGAAGCCCTGCGCCGGTTCCTGGCGACGGAGAGCGGCGCGGCCATGATCCTCGAAGACGACGCGGAACTGGCGCGCGACCTGCCGGCGGTGTGCGGCCCGACCGGCTGGTGGCCCGAGGGCACCGGGCTCATCAAGCTCGAACGGCCGAACCGTCTGAAAGACCTCCAGGGCCCCCGCTGCGGGCAAACGCCGAGCGGCCGGGAGCTGCGGCGGATCGTGCGCTGGAACGCCGGGTCCGCCGGCTATCTCATAAACCGGGACGCGGCCGGCATCGTCCTCGCGGCGTTCCGGGATGCGAGCGTGTCGACCGACCGCCTGCTGTTCGATCCGCGCCTGTCGAAAGCCGCGCGCCGCGTCAGGCCGGTGCAGGTCAATCCGTCCGTCATCCAGCAACGCCCGTCGGAGTCGGACATCGAGCCGTCGAAGCAGTCGATCTCGCGCCGGCAGAAACAGTGGCACCAGCTGCGCCGCCGGAACATCCCCTATCAGGCGCTCCTGCTATGGTGGCAGCTGACCGGCCGCGCGCGCCGGGAATGGGTGCGCTACAGCGAGAGCCCGGAGGGCGGGGCGGATGCGGCGCCGGAAGAAGCGGGGCCGGAGCGATTGCCATAACGTAAGCTTTTGGCGTAGCCGCGCCTCGGTCGATCGGGTCGCCGATAGTGGACACCATCGACCTCCGGAACATCGCCGCAGACTGCGGCTTCGGACAGACCGACCGCAAGGGCGGTATGGCCGCGCGCTTACCTTTCAAAGGATTTTTCTGGATGACACCCAGGCGCGGGTGTCGTCCGGCAGCGGGGCTCGGGAGCGGAGCGGGAGCCGGCCGGCGCGCGGCGGAAGGTCATTCGTCCCGCACGACCTTGGAGAAGGCATTCGTCATTGGCGGCATTCCGTCTCGCTGCCGATACAATGCTCCTGCACTTCTCCCAGCAGCCAATTGCGGAATGCAGCGACTTTCTTTGTCGTGCCGTTTCTGGCGCTCAGCAGGTAATAGGAGAACTTCAGCGGTGTCTTGAGGTCCGGGTGAAACGGACAGACAAGCCGCCCGGCGGCGAGATGATCCGCCACCAACCTGTCCCCGATCAAGGCAACGCCCTGACCATCGAGCGCGGCTTGTACGGCCATGCTTTCTTGTGTGAAGTGCGGCCCGCGGGTCGGCTCGATATCATGCAGACCCGCCGCCATAAGCCACATGCGCCAGCTGGCGTCCGCGTCTTTCCATTCGATATGCAGGAGAGTGTGGTGGCGAAGATCTTCGGGGCGCAACAGCGCCTTGCCCCCTTCCAGAAGAGCCGGACTGCACACAGGGGTGTTGAACTGGTTAAACAGAAAATCGACCTGCACCCCTTTGTAGTTGCCGGGCCCGTAGCGCAACGCCACGTCCACTTCGCCGCCGGTAACATCCACCAGGCGGTCGGTGCCGTCGATCCTGATTTCGATATCGGGGTGTCTGCTGCGAAACCGGTCGAGCCTGGGGACAAGCCACATCGATCCGAAGGACGGGCTGACACTGATCGTCAGAACCCCGCTATCGCTATAAGCGCGTATCCGCTTCGCACCCTCCACCAGCTTGTCGAATCCTTCGGTCAGTGCAGGCAAAGCCGCCTGACCCGCTTCGGTTAGCCGAAGCGCGCGGGTCAGCCGGCGAAACAGAGGCACACCGAGCAGGTCTTCGAGCGCTTTCACCTGGTGGCTCACAGCCGCAGGTGTCACGTTCAACTCCTTTGCCGCCAATTTGAAGCTCAGATGGCGGGCAGCCGCTTCAAAGGCACGCAACGCGTTCAGTGGCGGAAGGGGGCGGGTCATTTATTACACCTGAGAATATATAATGTATTGTTCTAATTCTTCTCGTTTGTCAATCATCTCTACCTCCCATTATTCTCTATAGAGAAAAACAGAAATTCCGAAACCGGCTGCGATCGTAAAGAGTATCCATAGGTCAGAAAAACTATGGTGAAATGGGATCGGCAATCGGTGGGAGCCTCCCAATGACCTCGAAAACGCGATCCGAGTACACCATTGGGGTCATGCTGCTTGTCGCCGCCGCCGTTACCTACAGCACCGCCGGTATATTCACCAAGGGCGTCGTGGCCGGAGCGTGGGCAGTAATCTTCTGGCGCGGTCTTTTTGCGGCCGTTCTTACCACTGGCTGGACCATCGGCCAGGGCACATTTCGGAACAATTTTTTCGGTATGGGATACAGTGGCTGGGCTGTAGGCGTTGTCGGCGCGATCGGCACGGCAGCTTTCATACCTGCATTCAAGCTGACATCCATCGCCAATGTCTCTCTGATTTACGCCATTGCCCCACCGATTGCTGCGGTGCTTGCCTGGCGATTCATTGGCGAACGCATCGCGATCAGAACACTGGTCGGCTCATTCTGCGCGTTTCTGGGCGTGGGCATCATCGTCTCAGGCTCCGTCGGACAGATCGGCCTTCAAGGCGATGCCCTTGCGCTCGTCATGACCGCGGCGATGGCCACCATAATGGTCATTTATCGCAAATACCCCGATACACCCAGTGCAGGGCCGTCTGTTTTGCAATCGCTGTTTTTGCTGCCCCTGTCATTCGCTTTGGGCGCGCCGTTTCGTACCGAACCGTTTGAGATTTTCGTCCTGGCTGCGTTCGGATTGCTGTTTGCGGTTGCCACGATAACATTGGCAGAAGGCGCAAAACGTGTGCCTTCGGGACAGACGGCCCTATTGAGCGCTCTCGAAACCCCGCTCGCGCCGGTTCTGGCGTTCATCGTGTTCACCGAGGTTCCGAACATGGCGACGATTCTTGGCGGCTCCGTTGTGCTGATCGCCGTGTCGATGTCCATCCGAAACGATGAAAAGCCTGTCGAGCCTGCAGTTGCCGATTAAGAGCATAGCGGACTGAGGCGGCCCCGCCCATTCGGACAGCCTGGCGGCTCGGTTAGGGTGTAATCCGGTTGAAGTTCAGGCCACCGGCATTCCGAACGACATCGGAACCCCCAGGTTCGAGGGCGGACAAGCGGGGCCGAGAGGTCGATCCGATCCGTTTGCGCTATGATGACGGTTCGGCCACAGGTCGGGAAATGCCCGAATTGGACGAACCGGTCCAGCTATAGGCTTTTATTGCTCCTCTGGACGCGGACGGCTCCGGGCGCCTGCCGGGTCAGCACCGCCCCCGGATCGCCGACATCCACGACGCCAATGGCCCGGTGAGCCTTGTAGCCGAGCACTTCCTGGACGCGGCGGGGGAAACCCCGCACCTGATCCAGCGGCACGGTCAAGAACATGTTTTCCTCGGTGCGCAGCCAGCCGACGACATAACCGACGAACATACCGCGCCGGGCCTCGGCCGCGGTCCGGTTGGCGCCACCGCCATGGACGGTGGAGCCGAGATAGAGCAGCGCCGAGCCGGCCGGCATCTCGGCCTGTAGGATTTCCTCCGGTTCCGGCTCGCGGTCGGCCGGCCACAGATGGCTGCCGGGCACGACCTGCGTCGCCCCGTTCGCGGCGGTGAAATCGGAGAGCGCGACCATCGCCTCGACTTCGAGCTGGGCGCGCGGGCCTTCGGCGACCAAGGGCCCGAAACGCCAGGCATCCTCGTCCCGGTGCAGGCGCTGGGCGGTTTCGCCGGGCCGGATCTCGATAAACTGGCCGGTGTTGAACAGGTAATCGAGGCAATGGGGCAGCAGGTAGTGGTCTGCCAGGCCGGTCAGCATCGGCGATTGCATGATTTCCACGAAGGCTGCCGACTTGCCCGGCAGACCGTCGAAGCGGACGGTCGACCCACCGTAGAATTCTTCCATGACCGCCATCGTCGGATTGCGGACGCCGGGCGCCAGCCTGCCGACGATCCGGTCGAAATCGGCGTTCAGGGATTCGAGCTGCTCCGGCGCAAGAAAGTCCTCGGCGATGGCGGCGCCATCGGCATCGAGCGCGGCAATGATGTCTGTGAGCGGCGCCGTGGCGGGCAGTCGGACCAGGCTGGCGGTCATGGCGAATGGCGCTTTTGGGACAAGGCTACCCACCATAATTCCACGAGTCGGTGGCGAAGCAAACAGACTCGCCGGCTGCGGGCGGACGCCGTCGGAAATCGCCGCCGATTTTCCCCTATCCGCCGCCGGCGGGTTGAGCCAATCTGGATCTCGAAAAAGAAGCGTTTCCGCCGGGATGAAGAAGAATGCCCACCCTCCCCCACTACCGCATCTATGCCATCAAATATGCCGAGCGTATCGGGCGCCGGTCCGAGGTCTTTCTCGGCGGCGATCCCCACGATTTGCCGATGGCGATGGACTATTTCATCTGGGCCGTGGTCGATCCGGCGGGCGAGCGGGCCTGGGCGGTCGATACCGGCTTCAGCGCCGCCGACGCCGCCAAACGGCAGCGCATCCATCTGCGCAGCGCGGCCGAGGGGCTGGCGCTGATCGGGCTGGATGCGGCGGCCCTCCACGATGTCGTCATCACCCATCTGCATTACGACCATGCCGGCGGCTTCGCCGATTTTCCCGCCGCACGGTTCCATCTCCAGGACGACGAGATGGCCTTCGCCACCGGCCGCTGCATGACCGAGCCGGCGATCGCCCACGCCTTCGAGGCCGATCACGTCGCCGCCATGGTCCACCGGGTGTTCGAGCGCCGCGTCGCCTTCCATGACGGCGACGGCGCGCTGGCGCCGGGCCTGACGCTCCACCGGGTCGGCGGGCATACGAAGGGCCTGCAGATCGTGCGGGTGCATACGGCGAAGGGCTGGATGGTGCTGGCCTCGGACGCGGCGCACTACTACGAGAACCTGACCGACCGGCGGCCCTTCTGGATTATCTACAATGTCGAGGAATATCTGGCGGCGCTCGATACGGCGCTGGCGCTGGCGAGCGAACCGGAGATGGTGATTCCCGGCCACGATCCGCTGGTGTTCGAGCGCTTTCCTCCGGCAGCGGACGATCTGAGCGGCATCGTCCACCGGCTGGCCTAGCGCCCGATCCCGACAGGCGGCAACCGAAACACCGCTTCCGCGCCATGTCCCTTGACTCACGATAGTCAATCGTTGACTATTCGATCCAGTCCAGGAACAAACGGGGGAGAAACCATCGTGCGCGTCATTCGTCTTATGCCGGCCCTGTTCGCGACCGCACTCGCGATCGCCGGCTGCGCAACGCCCCATCTCGATATCGCCGAACCCGACGAGCGCCAGAAGGCCGAGGCGGAAGCGACGCTGAAGCACGCGCAGGTCGGCCCGCCGCGCAAGACCGCCACCGGGCAAATGGTGCCGACGGTCAACCGCGTCCTGCGGCGGGTCAGGCTCGCCTCCCATGCCGTCTGTACGGAGCTCAAGCTGCCCGATGAACGGTGCAAGCCGATGCTGGAGACCAAGGTCCTGGTTCATACGAAAAAGAAGGACATCAACGCCTTCGCCGACGACGACGACAATGTCGGCGTTTACGGCGGCCTCGTGCATCATATGGGGACGGACGCCGAGATCGCCGGGGTGCTGGCGCACGAATTCGCCCATGTCATGTACGGCCATGTCGAGAGCAAGAAGTTCAACGCGATCATCGGCGGCCTGCTTCTCGGCGGTCTCGCAGCGGTTGCGTCCGCCGGGTCGGGGGGAGGCGGCCAGCAGCTCGTTCGCGATTCGACGCGCCTGGGCTGGGAATTCGGCGCGACCGCCTACAGCCCCGAAATGGAGATCGAGGCCGACCGGACGGCCGTCTACATCCTGCACAAGGCCGGATTGCCGCTGACCGCGATGCAAAGCGCCCTTCTGCGCATGAGCCGCGCCAAGGCGGAGCGATCGTCGGGCACCTTCGCAGGCACCGTCGGGTTTCTGGAAACCCACCCGAGCAATAACCGCCGCATCGCGCACCTGATCTCTGCGATCGAAGACGTACGGGCCGGCAAACCGCTGAAACCGGTCGAGGGCAAATAGGCGAAGCAACTCCGCGGCTCTGCGAGCCACTCCGGTCGATATGACGGTTAGGAATAGCAACGGCGTGCGGGTAGCAATGCTGGACGCGCCGCGCCAAGCCCGTGGAAAAGTTCTGAACTCTCAGGCGCGCTGATTTTCTCCCATCCACGCGGCCGCCGCCTCCAGGAAACCGACCAGATCGTCCGTCGTGTGGTGGATATAGTCGGCGTCGTGGCCGTTCATCGCCCACTCGCTTTGCGTGCGGACATGAACGGTCGTCATGCCGCGCGCGTGGGCCGGCTCCAGGTTGATCGCGATGTCTTCGACCAGCACGGTGGAACCGGGGTCCATGCCGTGCCGCGCGAGGAACAGGTCGTAGAACGGGTCGAGC
This sequence comes from Rhodospirillaceae bacterium Spongia-Bin9, assembly GCA_900197615.1. Taxonomy (GTDB): domain Bacteria; phylum Pseudomonadota; class Alphaproteobacteria; order Bin65; family Bin65; genus Bin65. The sequence continues at coordinate 25,419 of FZLR01000005.1, read as the reverse complement.
GGCTTGGGATCGAAGCCGGCCGCGGCGATATCGAAAATGTCGATAAACTGCGCCGCCACGCCGAGCCGGTCCAGCACCGCCTCGGCATGTTTCACCGAACCGTTGGTGAAGATGTATTTCGGGCCGCCGAGCCGGTCGAGCGCCGCGGCGAGGTCCGCCGACGGCGGGACCGGGCTGTAATCGATGTCGTGGACGTAATCGAGGAAATGGTGCGGATCGATGCCGTATTCCTGCATCAGCCCTTTCATCGTCGTTCCGTAGCGGCGGAAAAAGCCCTTCTGCATCCGGCGCGCCTCGTCGTGCGGCAGGTCCAGGGTATCGGCGATATAGGCGCCGATCCGCACATCGACCTGGGCGAACAGGTTGCACTCGGCCGGGTAGATCGTGTTGTCGAGGTCGAACACCCAATGGCCGATATGGGACAGGTCGGGCATGGCGCGGACGCTCCGGCCTAGTCCGCGCGGATCAGGGTGCCGGTGCCGCTTTCGGTGAAGATTTCCAGCAGCATGGAATGGGGCACCCTTCCGTCCAGGATCACCGCGGCCTCGACGCCGCCCTCGATGGCGCGGATGCAGGTTTCGACCTTCGGGATCATGCCGCCGGCGATGGTGCCGTCCTCCATCAGGGCGCGCGCGGCGCCGACGCTCAACTCGGGAACCAGCTCGCCCTGCTTGTCGAGCACGCCGCGCACGTCGGTCAGCAGGAACATGCGGATTGCCTCGCTGGCGGCAGCGACCGCGCCGGCCACCGTGTCGGCATTGATATTGTAGGTCTCGCCCTTGGCGCCGACGCCGATCGGCGCGATCACCGGGATCAGGCCGCTGTCCAGCAAGTCCTCGATGATTTCAGGGTCGACGAACTCCGGTTCGCCGACGAAGCCGAGGTCGAGGATGCGCTCGATGTTCGAATCCGGATCGCGCTTGCTGCGGGTCAGCTTCTTCGCGCGGATCAGGCCGCCGTCCTTGCCGCTCAGGCCGATCGCCTTGCCGCCGGCCTTGTAGATCGCCTGCACGACCTGTTTGTTGATCGAGCCGGAGAGCACCATCTCGACGATGTTGACCGTCTCGGCGTCGGTCACCCGCAGGCCGTCGACAAACTCGCTGCTAATATTCAGCCGCTCCAGCATCCGGCCGATCTGCGGCCCGCCGCCGTGCACGATGATCGGGTTCACGCCGGCATGTTTCAGCAGCACGATATCGTTGGCGAAATTGTCGGACAGGCGCTGGTCGCCCATCGCATGGCCGCCGTACTTGATAACGAAGGTCTGGCCGTCGTAGCGCCGCAGGTAGGGCAACGCCTCGGTCAGGGTCCGCGCCGTGCGCAGCCACTGCTTGGCTTCGGTCAGATTGAATTTCCGGTCAGCCATCGGGCGGCCGTTCCTGTCTGGTCTTCTGGAGCCGATTGTAGCGGAAGATGCCGCCGCCGTTTAGGCCGGGACGGCGACCGTGGCAAGGGCGGCGCGCAACTCCCGAATGCCGAGCCCCTTTTCGGCGCTGGTCGCAGCGATGTCGGGATGGCAGGCCGGATGGCGCGCGGCGGCGCGCGCCGTTCGGTCGAGGCAGGCCGTGAGGCCGCCGCCGTGCAGCTTGTCCGATTTGGTCAGCACGATCTGGTAGGAGACGGCCGCCGTATCCAGCAGCGCCATGATCTCCTCGTCGTTCGGCTTCAGGCCGTGGCGCGCGTCGACCAGCAGGCAGACCCGGCGCAGGCGCGCCCGGCCGCGCAGGTAATCGCGGATCAGCGCATTCCAGCGCTGCACCGACACCTTCGAAGCCCGGGCATAGCCGTAGCCGGGGAGGTCGACCAGATAGAGCCGGGCACCGAGGTCGAAGAAATTGATCTGCTGCGTCCGGCCCGGCGTGTTGGACGTCCGCGCCAGGGTTTTCCGGTTGGTCAGCGCGTTGATCAGGCTCGACTTGCCGACGTTGGAGCGGCCGGCAAAGGCGACCTCCGGCAGCACCTCCGGCGGAAGGCCGGCAACGCGCACGACTCCGGCGACGAAGCTGCATTCCTGCGCGAAGAGCAGCCGGCCGGCTTCGAGATCGCCGGCCTCGAGATCGCCAGCTTCAGGATCGTCGACTTCGGATTCCGGTGCGGCGTCGTCCATGGGCGCCCGTTGCAGTCCGGCTACGGCCCGGCTATTTGCGCCGGCCGCGTCCGCCGCCGATGCCGCGGCGGCCCCGTCCGCCTTTCGCGCGGCCCTTGCCGGACTTGTCGGCGGGCGGCTTGTTGCGGCTCTGCTTGCTGCGCCCGGGATGGGCGCCGGCCCCGGCCGGAGCGGGGGCCTTACGCTTCGGAGGCGGTTTGGCCTCCGCCGTCTCGTCGTCGCCGGCCTCCTCCGTATCCGCGGACTCGCCCCCGGAATCGCCCTCGGCCGGAACCAGATCGCGGATGTTGCCGGCGGCCTGCTTCTTCTCCCAGACGCCCATGCGCTTCATGATCACCCATTGCTGGCCGATCGAGAGCGTGTTGTTCCAGGCCCAGTAGATGATCAGCCCGGCCGGGAAGATCGCAAGCATGACGGTGAACACGAAGGGCAGCGCCATGAAGATTTTCTGCTGCATCGGATCGGCCGGCGGCGGGTTGATCTTCTGCTGCAGGAACATCGTGACGCCCATGATGATCGGCCAGATGCCGATATCGACATAGGGGATGCCCGAAGGCCCCCACGGCAGGAGGCCGAACAGGTTCACGATGGTCGTCGGGTCCGGCGCCGAAAGATCCTGGATCCAGCCGAAGAAGGGCGCATGGCGCATGTCCACGGCAATGAACAGCGTCTTGTACAGCGCGAAGAACACCGGAATCTGGAGCAGGATGGGCAGGCAGCCGGAAGCCGGGTTGATTTTTTTCTCCTTGTAGAGCGCCATCAGCTCCCGGTTCATCGCCTGCTTGTCGTCGGCATAGCGCTCGCGCAGCTTCATCATCTCCGGCTGCAGCTTCTTCATCCGGCTCATGCTGCGGTAGGAGCGGTTGGCGAGCGGGAAGAAAACGATCTTGACCAGGATCGTCGCGATCAGGATGGCGACGCCGAAATTGCCGACATAGCCGAACAGAATCTGGAGCAGCAAATAGAAGGGCTGGGTGAGAAAGAAGAACCAGCCCCAGTCGACCAGCCAGTTGAATCGCGGGATGCCGAATTTCTCTTCATAGGATTTGAGGGCGGCGGACTCCTTGGGTCCGGCCAGAATCCGGAGCGTCCGGGCGATCTCCCCGCCGGGCGCGAGCCGGGTGTCGGTCTCGGTCTTGAAATAGGTCCGGAAGACGTCCTCGAAGCCTTCGAACTTGTCCCGGTGATCGAAGGTGAATTCGTATTTTTCCTTCTGGTCCGGCGCCAGGGCGACCGCCCAGTACTGGTCGCTGAAGGCGATCCAACCGCCGGTCGACCGGTAACTCTGGGCCTCGTCCTTGAGGTCGGAATAATCCAGGGGGCTGTCGAAGATTTCCTGTCCTACCGTGATGTAGTTTTCTTCGCCCGGCTCCTTGACGGTCGCATGGCCGCTTTCGCTGAGAATGAAGAAGCCGAAAGTCTTCGGCTCGCCATGGCGGTGGACGAATCCGGTCGGCCGCAGCACAAAGGGTTTGCCGCTGCGGTTGACGACTTTGCGCTCGACCGTCACGAGATATTTCCGGTCGATGGAATAGGTGCGGCGGAACTCGACGCCGTCGCCGTTCTTCCAGGTCAGCGTCACCGGCTTGCCGACCTCGAGCGTCTTCCGGTCGGCCTGCCAGACGGTATCCGGCCCCGGCACGACACCCTCGCTCCGGCCCGGCACTTCCCAGGTCATGCCGACATAGTAGGCGCCCTTCGTGCGGCCGGGCCGCAACAGGTGGATCCGTTCCTGCTTCTTGATGGTCTCCCAGTGTTTCTCCAGGGTCAAATCGTCGAACACCGCGCCGACCCGGCAGATCGATCCGGTGACGACCTCGGTCCTGATCGGGATTCTGAGGGACTGCCCGTCGCTGTCGCTGCACACGGCCAGCGCCTCCCTGCGCGGCAGGACGGGCTTGTCGTCGACGATGCGGACCGGAGCTTTCGAACGGGATTTTCCGGCGATGTCCTGCCCCTGCTGCGTACCGGACTGCTGGTCGCTGTCCCGCTGGCCGAGCTTCTCCTGCGGAGCGAAGATCAACTGGAACCCGAAGATGATGGCGATCGAAAACAGGATCGCCATGATCAGGTTGTGGCTGTCCGTCCGTTCAGGTCCCACGCGACGGCTCCATCGGGCGGCGCGGCGGCACGGGGTCGTAGCCCGATCCGCCCCAGGGGTGGCAGCGGCCGATCCGTTTCAGGCCGAGCCATCCGCCGCGCAGGGCGCCATGGCTGCGCACGGCGTCGGCGGCATATTCCGAACAGGTCGGCGCAAAGCGGCACTGGCGGCCGAGCAGGGCCGACAGGGTGAGGCGGTAGGCCTGGATCGCAATCAGGATCAGGCGTGCAGCAGGGCTCGGCGGCGGAAGGTCTGTCGGCGGGGCGGCGGCGGACGGCATCGGGTCAGGCGACCTCCCCCCCGGCCCTGGCTTCATCCCCGGCTTCGGCCCCGGCAGTTCGGCGGCGCAGTTTATTCAGCCGCCTCAGGGCCTCGTAGAGGTCGCGTTGCAGGTCCGGCCAGGCGCGGGTGAGCGTGGCCCGGCGCGCGATCAGCACATAATCGGTGCCGGGCTTGGCGAGGCATTTCAGATCGTCGGCTGCGAGCGCGCGGAGCCGCCGGCGCGTCCGGTTACGCTGGACGGCGTTGCCGACTTTCTTGCTGGCGGTAAGCCCGATGCCGATATCGGCCCGCGCTTCTCCTTCCGCCCTGGCGACCGGGCAGGCCTGCAGGACCAGCCCGGGCGCGATCCAGCGGCGCCCCTTGTGCTGGACCCGCAGGAATTCCGGGCGGCGTTCGAGACGCCGAAGGGTCGGTTCTGCTGGCATCCTCTCGGGCGTTCCGCTGGCCGGACTGTGGGCGATCTGTCGAATGCGCTGCGAAATTGCGTTGCCGCCCGAAGGCGCTCGGGCGCCGGGCCGGCAGGTCAGGCCGAAAGCCGCTTGCGGCCCTTGGCGCGGCGGCGGGCCAGAACCTGGCGGCCGCCCCTGGTCGCCATCCGTGCGCGGAAACCGTGACGACGTTTGCGCACCAGCACGCTGGGCTGGTAGGTGCGTTTCACCGGACATACTCCATTGAATTGCGGCGCCGAACCGGATCGCCCGCCGGTATGTTACGCCGGCTGGCCGCCGCCGGGTATACCGCCAGGGGCGGACTGTCCCGTCGGGGTCTCGCCGGCGCCGGCGGCGCCCGAAAGCCGTTCAGCGGGATATACGGATGGAGCGCCCGTCCGGTCAACACGGCCAGGCCTCAGCGGGCGGCGACGAATCCGCACGTTCGCGAGTTCCGGGGGCGCTTGCGCATTGTCACAGCGATTTGCACTGTCCGACCGCCGCCCGCCGCGCTATGGATCGCTACTTTACCGCCCGACTGCACCGCGCCGTCCCGTGACCGACCCGCAGACAAACCCCGAAACAACCTCCCGGAATGCCCGGTCCCGCTGGATGCGGGTGGCGCCGTTGGCGGTCCTGCTGTGCGGCCTGGCCCTGTTCCTGGCCATGGGCTGGCACCGCTATATCAGCTTCGAGCAGCTGCGCGAGCATCGCGAGGCGCTGGAGCAGTGGATCGCAGCCCGCGGCATCTGGGCACCGGTCATCTACGGTCTGGCCTACGCCGCCATGATCGCCTTCTCGATCCCGGGCGGGGCTGTTGCGACGCTGGTCGGCGGGTTTTTCTTCGGTCTCGTCACCGGCTCGATCGCCGTTGTCGTTTCCGCAACCCTCGGCGCGACGATCCTGTTCCTCGCCGCCCGGTCCGCCTTGGGCGCGATCCTGCGCCGGAAATCCGAAGGCTGGCTGCACCGGATGGAAGAAGGGTTCCGGGAGAATGCCTTTTCCTATCTGATGGTATTGCGCCTGATTCCGCTATTCCCGTTCTGGCTGGTCAATCTGGTCCCGGCATTCCTCGGCGTCAAACTGCGAACCTATGTGATCGCCACCTTTTTCGGCATCATGCCCGGCTCGGTGGTTTATGTCAGCCTCGGCAACGGGATCGGCGCCCTGCTGGAAAGCGGCGGCTCGCCGGATCTCGGCATCGTCTTCAAGGCAGAAATCCTGCTGCCGCTGGTCGGCTTGGCGATCCTTTCGATGCTGCCGGTCGTTTACAAACGGGTTCAGCGCCGCAAGGCCGCCGGCCGGCCGGATGTGGCGCCCGGCGACTGACGGGCCATGACCGGCAGGTCCGGCGCCCGTAACGCGCACGCAGACGCCCCGCACCCCGCGCGATTCGGGGCCCGGCGCCGGTTCGCATGGGGCACCGGCCTGTCGACCAAACTGCTGATCCTGACGGCGATCTTCGTGATGCTTGCGGAGGTCTTCATCTACCTGCCGTCGATCGCGCGTTACCGGCAGGCCTATCTGGAGAATGTCCTGTCGGACGCCCATCTGGCGACCCTGGCGCTGGAGGCGGCGCCGGACGGTATGGTGAGCCGGAAGCTGAGCCGGAGCCTGCTGTCCCACGCCCGGGCCCTGGCGATCGTGCACCGCCACGCCGACGGATCGCGCCATGCGATGACGGCCGGCATGCCGCCCAGGGTGACGAAACGCGTAAGCCTGGGGAATCCGGATTTCCTGCGCCTGATCTGGGAGGCGATCGACACCCTGATCAATGGCGGAGACCAGGTGTTGCGGGTCGTCGGCCCGTCGCCGCGGGACCCGGCGACCGCCCTCGAAGTGCTGATTTCCGATGCGGCGCTGCACCGGGGCATGCTGGAATATTCCCAGCGTATCCTGATCCTCTCGCTGATCATTTCCTTCTTTACGGCGCTGCTGGTGTTCCTCACCCTGCACTGGCTGATCGTGCGGCCGGTCCAGCGCCTGACCGACAACATGGTCCGGTTCAGCGACGATCCGACCGATGAGACGCGCATGTTGCCGCCCACCGGCCGCCTCGATGAGATTGGGCTGGCGCAGGACGAATATGCCCATCTGCAGCAGAACCTGCTGACCACCTTGCGCCAGAACGAGCGCCTGGCGGCATTGGGCGCGGCGATCGCCCGGATCAATCACGACCTGCGCAACATGCTGGCCGCGGCGCAGCTGGTGTCCGACCGGCTCGCCAGCAGCGAGGATCCGGGCGTCCAGCGGATCGCGCCGACGCTCGTTCGGTCGATCGACCGTGCGGTCCGCCTGTGCACCCAGACCCTGGACTTCGCCCGCGATCCGAAAGCGACGCGCAAGGCCGAGTATTTCTTCCTGAACGAGCTGGTGCTCGAGCTGGCGTCGCTTCATGGGGCGGAACATTCCGCGACATCCTTCGTCAGCGATATGCCGGGCGACCTTACGGTCTTCGCAGACCGCGGACAGATTTTCCGGACGCTGTCCAACCTGATGCGCAATGCGGCCCAGGCCGGCGCCCAGACCGTGACCGCCCGCGCCGAGGCAGCCGCGGGCCTTATCGTCGTGAACATCGTCGACGACGGTCCGGGACTGCCGGACGATATCCGCCAATCCCTGTTCAAGCCGTTCATCACCCGGCCCGGCGCCAGCGGCACCGGACTCGGCATGGCGATCGCGCACGAAATCGTGTCGGCCCACGGCGGCGCCATCGAACTGGTCGCAACCGGCGCGTCGGACACCCACTTCCGCATCACCCTGCCGCAGGGCGCCGCTCCCCAGGGCGGCGATCGGGCGGGCCCTGAGAACGCGGCATGAATTCGCGCGGTTTCCGCCTGCCCGGCGCTGCGCTACTCTTGCCGGCACCGCAACTCCGGGCAGAATCAGGACCCGTAACATGAGCGTCCAGGGCGAAGCGCCGGCGGTGGGCCGGCGGCGGACCGCACCCGACATCGGCGCCCGCAAGGGTGGCACGCCGCTCGTCTGCCTGACCGCCTATACCACCCCGGTCGCCCGCCTGCTCGACCCCCATGTCGATCTGCTGCTGGTCGGCGACAGCCTGGGCATGGTGCTCTACGGGCTCGACAGCACGCTGGGCGTCACCCTCGATACGATGATCGCGCATGGCCAAGCCGTGATGCGCGGCTCCGGGCAAGCCTGCGTCATCGTCGACATGCCGTTCGGGACCTATCAGGAGTCGAAGGAACAGGCTTTCCGCAACTGTGCGCGGGTCATGGCGGATGTCCGCTGCCAGGGCATCAAGCTGGAAGGCGGCGTGGAGATGGCGGAAACCGTGGACCGTCTGGTTCGCTGCGGCATCCCGGTCATGGGCCATGTCGGCCTGACGCCCCAGTCGGTGAACGCATTCGGCGGTTTCAAGGCCCAGGGACGCGACGAGGCGGCGGCCGACCGGATTTGCTCCGACGCAATCGCCATCGCCGAGGCCGGCGCCTTTGCCATCGTCGTCGAAGGCGTGCCGGAGCCACTGGGCCGGCGGATCACCGAAGAAGTTTCCGTGCCGACCATCGGGATCGGCGCGTCGCCGGCTTGCGACGGTCAGGTTCTTGTGACCGAGGACATTCTCGGCCTGTTCGGGGAATTTCAACCGAAATTCGTCAAACGCTATACCGACCTCGCCCCGACGGTCGAAGATGCCGCAAGACGCTATGCGGCCGAGGTGCGGGCCCGCGAGTTTCCGTCCGCCGAATTCTGTTTCGGCGCGGCGAAACCGGCATAGCGCGGCTGGCGCCGGAACAGTCAGGGCGATGGCGGCGTTCCGCACCCGGGTGGTCCGGTCCATTCCTGCGCTGCGCGATACGGTGGCTCGCTGGCGGCGCAGCGGCGAATCGGTCGGCCTGGTGCCGACGATGGGCGCGCTGCACGCCGGGCATATCGAGTTGGTCCGGCAGTCGCGGGCCCAGTGCGACCGAACCGTCGTCTCGATTTTCGTCAACCCGACCCAGTTCAATCCCGACGAGGATCTGGACCGCTATCCGCGCCAGGAGGAGAAAGACCTCAAGGCGCTCTCCGACGTGCGCGCCGATCTCGCCTTCATCCCGGTGGCCGAAGACATCTATCCGGAAGGTTTCGCGACGGCGGTCCATGTCGGCCGGGTCACGACCGGGATGGAGGGCACCGTGCGCGTCGGTCATTTCGACGGTGTCGCCACGGTGGTCTGCAAGCTGTTCATGCAGACCGCGCCGGACAAGGCCTTTTTCGGCGAGAAGGATTACCAGCAGCTCATCGCGATCCAGCGCATGGCAAGCGACCTGGATATGCCGGTTACCGTGGCGCCTGTCCCGACGGTGCGGGAAGCCGACGGCCTCGCCCTGTCATCGCGCAATGCGTATCTCTCGCCCGAGCAGCGCCGGATTGCGGCCTCTCTGAACCGCATTCTGCGCGAAACCGCCCGGGCCATCGCAAAGGGCCGCGCCATCGACGTTGCAACGGCGGCAGCCCGCCAGGAGTTGCTCGATGCCGGCTTCGACGCCGTCGACTATGTCGAGTGCCGGGCCGCGGCGGACCTCGCCGAGCTGGAAACGCTGGATCGGCCGGCCCGCCTTCTGGCGACGGCGCGCGTCGGCCCAACGCGCCTGCTCGATAACGTCTCCGTTTAAGCCGATCCGGGTCAGCCGGGCCGCTCGCTCGCGCCGCTCCGCCGCCGCGCCGGAACGAACAGCACAAGGGCAATGGCGCTCAGGACCAGCGCCAACGCGGTAATTTCGCGCCAGCCGAACGGCTCGCCCAGAAGAAGAGCGCCGCTGCCAAGGCCGATCACCGGAATCATCAGCGTACCGATGGAGGCGATCGTCGCGGGCATCGACTGGACGGTGCGGAACCAAAGGGCATACCCCATCACCATCGCGACGAAGATCACATAGAAGCCGGAAAGCGTCGCCTCCAGGCTGGCGCGGTGCAGCACGAACGGCTCGCTGGCCAGGGCGATCGTCGCAATCGGGACCAGGCCGATCAAGAGCTGCCAGCCGGCCAGCGCACTCATGGAAACGCCCCATTCGTAATGTTTTATAACCAGCGTGCCGGCGGCCCAGGTTATCGCCGCCAGCAGCACGAATACGAAGCCCAGCGGCTGATCGCCCCGCAACCACTCGCCGGGCGCATCGAAACCCGCAGACAGCAGAACGGCGACCCCCGCGATCCCCAGGACGAGGGCGGCCATCGTCCGCGCCGCGATCCGTTCGCCATAGAACAGGCCGCCCAGCAATGCCGTCCACACCGGCAGGGTGTAGCAGACGATGACGGCATGGCCGGCGCCGACGATCTGAAGGCCGAAGCCGGTCAGAATGTGCCAGCAGGTCATGTTCAGGAAAGCCGCCGCGATCAGGCGCGGCCAGATCCGGCGCGGCGCCTTCCACCGGCTGCGGTCCTGCAGGTAGCCCAGCGCGAGCAGGACGGTCCCGGCGGCGGCGCAGGACACCGCCCGGAACTGCCAGACCGGCAGCTCGAGGAACACGGTGCGCATGGCCGGCCAGCTCGTGCCCCAGACCAGCCACAGCACAACCAGCGTTATCAGGCCGCCGACCGGCGCCATGGCTCAGCGCGGACCGGGCGCGCGGCGACCGGCTACCGGATCGCCCGCCGGGACCAGCAGGACGAGCGCCACGGCGCCGACGATCAGGGCCAGCGCGATCAGGTCGCGCAGGCCGAACGGTTCGCCGAGCACGACGACGCCGCTGGCGACGCCGACGATGGGGACCAGCAGCGTACCGATGGCCGAGATACCGGCCGGAAATATTTTCACCACGCTGAACCAGGCGAAATAGCAGAACACCAGCGCGATCAGGATCAGGTAGGCGGTCGCCCACCAGACCGTCATGCTGGCCCGGTGATAGACGATATCCTCCAGGACCAGGCACACCGCGAAGATCGGCAGGCATCCCAGCAAGATCTGCCAGCCGCCCAATGCCAGCACGCCGATCTTCCATGGCGTGTGTTTCTGGATGAGCACGCCAACCGCCCACAGGGCCGCGCCGATCAGGGTGAGGACGAAACCGAGCGGTTCGGCCCCGATCACGCTGAAATCGTGCGACATCAGTACGGCAATGCCCGCTGCGCCCAGGCAAAGGGCGGCCAGACGGCGGCGCGTCATGGGTTCGCCCAGAAAGGCTACGCCGAAAACCGCAGCGAATAGCGGCATCGTGAAGCCCATGATCACAGCGTGGCCCGCCCCCATCATGGACACACCGTAACCGATGAAAATGAACCAGCTTGTGACGTTGAACAGCGCCGCCAGACACAGCCGCACCCATTGCTCGCGCGGCGCTCTCCAGGCCTCGCCGGAGGTCCGGCTCATCGCGATCGCAAGGCCCAGCAGCAGCAGGCCCGCGGCGATCCCGCTGAATCCGCGGAACTGCCAGACCGGAACCTCCGTCACGATGATCTTCATCAGCGGCCAATTGAAACCCCAGCCCAGGGCGACGCCGATCAGGAGTAGGTAGCCACGCGCATAAGGCGGCGGAGAGGCGATGCCGGCCGCCCCTTAATCCGGACCGCCGCGAATCGGCGCTACATACTGGGCCTCGGTATCCCAAGGAAAATGGATCCAGGTGTCCTGGCTGACCTCGGTGACGTAGGAATCGACCATCGGCCGGCCGGCCGGTTTGGCGTAGACCGTTGCGAAATGCGCCTTGGGCAGCCATTCCCGGACGACCTTGGCGGTGGCGCCGGTGTCGACCAGGTCATCGACGATCAACAGGCCGTCGCCGTCGCCTTCGACCGCCTTGAGCACCTTGACCTCGCCTTTGACCTCGTCGTCGTAGGTCGAAACGCAGAAGGTATCGATCAGTCGAATGTTCAGTTCGCGGGCGACGATGGCGGCGGGCACCAGGCCGCCCCGGGTGACGGCCACCACGCCCCTGATACGGTTCAGGCTGCTCAGGCGCCACGCCAGCGCCTTGGCGTCGCGATGCAGTTCCTGCCACGAGACCGGAAAATGACGGGTGTAAACCTGCTGCGGCTCAGCATCCCTGTCGGCGTCGGACATGCCGGTCTCCCCTCCCCCGGTTATATATTCCGAGCGGATATAGGCGATGGCGCGCGGGCGAAGCAAGCAGGCCCTGCCGCCAGTATAGCATCACGCCGCCAGGACGACCCGGCCGACGATCTGCCCGGCCTTCATGTCGTCCAGCGTCTTCTGGGCCTCGCCGAGCGGGCGCCTTTCGACCGGCAGGGCGGGGATCTTGCCGGCGCGGGCCAGTTCCATCAGCTCCGTCATCTCCGCCAGGCTGCCGACATAGCTGCCGGTGAGCGTCATTGCGGTCAGCGGCAGCAGGGGAACGGACAGCGGCAGCGACCCGCCCATCAGGCCGACGACGACGATGGTGCCGCGCCGCGCCACGGCCCTCATGGCGAAACCGACCGAGGCCGCCGCGCCGACGAAATCGACGACGGCCGTCGCGCCGCCGCCGGTCAGCTTGCGGACCTGCTTCGCGGCGTCGGCGGCGCCGCTGTTGACGACGTGGTCGGCGCCCATCGCGGTCGCCGCTTCCAGCTTGGCGTCGTCGATGTCGCAGACTGTGATTGTGGCGTCGGTGACGTTCCGGGCGATCGCCAGCCCGGCGAGGCCGACGCCGCCGGCGCCGATCGTGACGATATGGCCCGCGCCGGTCTTCGCCGCCTTGCGGATCGCCGAAAAGGCGGTGAGGCCGGAGCAGGCATAGGTGCAGGCGAGTGCGCCGGGCACTTCGCCGTGATCGAACAGGTATTTCGCATGGGGCACGATCAGCCGGTCGGCGAAACCGCCGTTCGCCACCACGCCGAGCGAGCGGTGCTTCGGGCAGAAATGCTCGTCCCCGGCCGCGCAGACCGGGCAGTCGCCGCAACCGATCCAGGGAAAGACCACGACGCTGTCGCCGATTGCCACGCCGGCCGCCGTCTCGCCCATCGCGGCGACCGTGCCGACGATCTCGTGGCCGAGGCAGAACGGCAGTTCGCAGTTGCCGGTCAGGTCCGCTTTCCTGCCGCCGCCCAGGTCGAAAAAGCCGTCGTGGATGTGCAGGTCGCTGTGGCACACGCCACAGCCGGTCACCTGTAACAGCACCTCGTCGCCGGCCGGTTCCGGCGTCGGCAGGTCCATCTCGACCAGGGGTTTGCCGAATTCGACGATGGCGCAGCAGCGCATGGCAGGCTCCGTTAGTGGCAGGGGTGTGGGCTCCGGTACGACGCGCCCCTGTTAGCGCATCGGTACGGCATTGCGAAGGGAGCGCGGCAGATTCTCCCGGGGATCGACATCCCGAAGATCATCGGCGCATGTAACCGGGCGGCAGGTGTCTGAAACGGGAGGGCTCGCCACGGCGCGCCGACAGCAAGGGGAAACCGATCATGGCCGCGCAAGACGCGAGGAAAGACCCAAGGGACGGCGGCGCCGTCAAAGCGCTCTGGCGCTATCCGGTCAAATCCATGGCCGGCGCCATGCTCGATGAAGCGCCGGTCGGCGAGGGCGGCATTCTGGGCGACCGCGCCTATGCCGCGATCGACCGGGCGAGCGGTAGGGTGGGGAGCGCCAAGCACCCGAAGAAGTGGGCCGGACTGATCGCGCTCGCCGCCGATTTCGTTACGCCGCCGCAGGCCGGCGCGCCGCTTCCGCCGGTGCGCATCGTCTGGCCCGACGGCACGGCGGCGGTCAGCAACGAGCCGGACGCGGATGCCCGCCTCTCCGAAACCGTCGGGCGGCCGGTCGCGCTGATGGCGGAGCGGCCCGAAACCGTCAGCGTCGAACGCCTCGATCCGCTTGCCGACGAGGAGACTATCGTCGATATCGGCGCACTGATGATGGCGGGCCGGTTCTCCGACTATGCCGCCCTCCATCTCATGACCACGGCGACGCTGGCGCGCCTTGCCGAACTGCGCCCGGACTCGGCGTTCGATGTCCGCCGCTTTCGCCCCAACATAGTCATCGCCTCGCCCGAGGGCGCGCAGGGCTTCGTCGAGAACGGCTGGGTCGGGCGGGAGATCGCAATCGGCGACGACGTGCGTCTGCGTATCTCCGATCCGGCGCCGCGCTGCTCGGTCCCGACGCTTGCGCAGGAAGGGCTGCGGAAGGATCCGCACGTCCTGCGCACCATCGCCGCGCACAACACGGTCGCCGTCCCCGCGCTCGAAAACGAGCCGCTCCCGTGCGCCGGCGTCTACGCCTTCGTCGTCCGGGGCGGCACGGTGAAGAAAGGCGACGCAGTGCGGGTCGAGTGAGCCGGCGGCTACCAGGCCGCCACTACCTCGTCCATCGCCTCGTTGACCTCGGCGGCGTGCAGCCGGCCGGTCTTGTCGGTCGGGGCGAGCGGTTCCTTCAGGAAGAATTCCGGCAGTTCGTCGTCGTCGAGCGTAAAGCCGGCCTCGCGGTTGAACTCCCGTTCCAGCCTGAGGGTTTCCACGCCGATCTCGTCGATAAATTCCGGCGGCACGTCGATATTGTAGGAATCGTTGATGGCGTCGGCGATCAGCTTGCGGTTGACGTCCGTGACCGTGCGGCCGAACACGCACAGGCCAAGCGAATCGGCGACGGCGCTGTTTATCTGAACGCCGTAGCTGGCCTCGGCCAGGTCCTTCATCGTCTTGCCGGTGCAATCGTAGGCCGGCAGGTTGCCGGCGGTATGGTCGGCGCCCTGGGCGGTCAGCATCATGGAGATGCCGGTTACCTCGATAACGCGCGGATCGTAGGCGCTGATCGCCTGTTTCTTGATCACCGGCACCCGCTCGATGCCGTAATGCTCGCCAACGCGGGCGGTGCCCTGGGCCAGGATGCGGCCGCGCTCGTTGCCGACGCGGATATCCTCCAGCGCGCGTTCCATAAAGGCGACGTCGCCGTATTCCGCCTCGCCATGATCCATCAGGATGGCCAGCATGGCGCCGACCTCGATCGTGTCGATGCCGAGATCGTTGGCGATGAAGTTCAGATGGGCGATGTCGTCCGGGTCCTTCAGGCCGCAATTAGTGCCGAGCAGGCCGATGGTCTCGTATTCCAGCGGCGAGACGACCTCCTCGCCGTTCTCGTCGACATAGATGTTGGAGCACTTGATCAGGCAGCCGGGCATGCAGGCGTGGGAGGGATCGCCGCCGCGCTCGGTATTCTGGTTGTAGATGAAGTCGCCGCCCGCCTCGAAGGTTTCCTCCTTGGGATCGACGATGCTGCCCGCGCTGAAATTGCGCACCGGCAGGGCGCCGACCGTGTTGGTGTAGTCGGCCATCATGGCGGTGCCGTAGGTCGACATGTTCTGGACCGCCGGCTGCTCGCGCAGCTTGGCGCCGTATTCCTTGATCGCGCCCATCACTTTCGGGCGGTCGTGCAACGGGGGCATCTTGGTCTTGTCGACGACGATCGCCTTGACCTTCTTCATGCCCATGACCGCGCCGACGCCGCCGCGCGCCGCGAGGCGCACCGGGCGGTTCTCGGCGTCGCTGACCGCGATGCCGGCGAGCAGCCCCCGATATTCGCCGACCGGGCTGCACAGGGCGACGCTGGTCTTCCTGCCGTATTTCTCGTGCAGCAAGGCCGCAGCCTCGATATTGCCCTTGCCCATGTAGGGCTCGGCCGTATCCCAGCTGAACGCGCCTTCCTTGTCGATATGGATGACGACCCAGTCGTCCGAGGCGTTGTGCAGGGTGAAGCCGGCGATCTGCAGATGGCCCATGGCGAGCGCGAAGGTGCCGCCGGCGTTCGATTCCTTGATCCCGCCGGTCAGCGGGCTCTTGCAGCCGACCGAGAGCCGGTTGGCGTTGGAGAAGTTGGTGCCGGCGAAGGGGCCCGCTGAGAAGATCAGCGGATTGTCCGGCGACAGCGGATCGACCTTGGCGACGCCGTCCCTCAGCAGGGTCTTGGCGATGAAATAGCGGCCGGCCTCGGCGAATTCCCGCCCTTTCAGTTCGCGGGATTCGACGGTGCGGGTCGCAAGATCGATGTCGAGATAGTGGCGCATGACAGCCCCGGTGGTTTCGGTCCTATAGGCGCAATATTAACGGCTCGGGCCGGCGGTGTGTGGGAAAATTATGCCGCTTCCAACTGCCGTGCCTTACCGGTTTCCGCCGGGCGGCAAAGCGCGCTAAACAGGCCGCCGCACGACCGAGGAGCGAGAGCCCCATGCCCGTCATCAACCGCATCGCCGATTTCCACGACGACATGACCGCCTGGCGCCGGGATATCCATGCCCATCCCGAGACCGCCTTCGAGGAAGACCGCACGGCCGACGTCGTTGCCGACAAGCTGGAAAGCTTCGGCATCGAGGTCCATCGCGGGCTGGCGAAAACCGGCGTAGTCGGACGGCTGCGGGCCGGCGCTTCGCCAAAGGCAATTGGGCTGCGGGCCGATCTCGACGCCCTCAACCTCCCGGAAAAGAACGAGTTCGACTACCGCTCGAAGCACGAGGGCAAGATGCACGCCTGCGGCCATGACGGCCATACTGCCATGCTGCTCGGCGCCGCGCGCTACCTGGCCGAGACGCGGAATTTCGACGGCACCGTGCATTTCATCTTTCAGCCCGCCGAGGAAGGCGGCGGCGGCGGCAAGGTTATGGTGGACGAAGGGTTGTTCGAGAAATTTCCCTGCACGGCGGTTTACGGCATGCACAACTGGCCGGGCATGCCGCAGGGCCGGATCGGCGTGCGCACCGGCGCGATGATGGCCTCGGCCGACCTGTTCGAAATCCGCATCCTGGGCCGGGGCGGCCATGCCGCGATGCCGCACCATGCCGTCGATCCGGTCGTCGTCGGCGCGCAGATGGTGAACGCCCTGCAGACCATCGCCAGCCGGACCAACGATCCGCTCGACAGCGTCGTGGTCAGCGTCACCCAGTTCCACGCCGGTACGGCCGACAATGTGATCCCCGACGAAGCCGTGCTCTCCGGCACCTGCCGGGCGCTCTCGCCGGAAGGCCGGGACATGATCGAGCGCCGCATGCGCGAGACGGTTGAGGGCATCGCCACCTCCCACGGCATCGCTGCCGAGCTGGACTACCGGCGCAACTACCCGGTGCTGGTCAACACGGCCAAAGAGACGCAGAAGGCCGCGCGCGCCGCCGCCAGGGTGGTCGGCGAGGCCAACGTCGCGGTCGACGATCCGCCGGTCATGGGCTCGGAGGATTTCGCCTTCATGCTCCAGGCCAAGCCCGGCAGCTATGTCTGGATCGGCAACGGCGTCGGCGAGGAAGGCGGCTGCATGGTGCACAACCCGCACTACGATTTCAGCGACGAGATCCTGCCGCTCGGCGCCAGCTACTGGGCCACCCTGGTCGAGCAGGAACTGGCCCGGGGATAGCTGCGCCGCCGCGCCTGCTCTGGCCAGCGCGGCCTACGGCGTCCCTTCCCGGATCGCGTGGAACCTGTGGGTCATATAGGCGGCGGCGACAACGGGCATGACCAGGTTGAGGACCGGCACGGTCATGAGCATGGCGATGACGAAGCCGGCGCGGAAAACCCGGCCGCCATTGGCCCGGCGGAGCGCGGTGCGGTCAGGCTTCTCGAGCCGGCGCATGGCCACCAGGTCGTAATATTCCCGGCCGGCCAGATAGCCGTTCAGGGTCCATGAAATCAGGAAGTTGACGCCCGGCAGCAGCAGATAGAGCGGCAGGACCAGCAGGTTCAGAAGCAGCAGCAGCCCGGTGAAACGGAGCACGCCGACAATGTCTTCGCGCAGCGGAATGTCCCGCGCGGCCGGCAGGTGCGGATAGTGCCGCCGCTCGACCGCCGCGACGACATAAGACAGGAATAAACCGGTAATCATCAGCAGGACCGCCGGCGCCACCAGCAGCACGGCGAAGAAGATCGCCAGCCCGGTGAAGGTATCGACGATCCAGTTGGCCCAGCCCCAGCGGAAGATATCCATGCCGGTCAGAAGCCAGGCCACGACCGTCCACAGAACGGCCAGCGCTGCCACGGTGAGCAGGATGCTGACCAGCACGACCCAGCTTATCCGCGGATTGAGCAGCGCACCGAACGCCCGGGCGAGCGACCCGGCGGTGTGGACGGCTTCGTTCGATGCCATGGGCGCTTCCTTTCGCCGAACTTCCTGTGCGTGAAAAAAGCCGCGGCGCGCGGGCTGCCCCGGGGCCATGTGGATCGCCGCACTTGCCGCCGCGGCGCACTGCCTATAGTTGGGGACCGTCCAGCAATTTTCCACCAGACCGGACATCTTCCCGATGAATGACGCCGCATTCGATGTTGTCGGCCTCGGCAACGCCATCGTCGACGTGATCGCCCCGTCCGACGACGCCTTCATCGCGCGGCACGGCCTCCGCAAGGGCGGTATGACGCTGGCGGACACGGTGGCGTCAGAAGCGCTCTACGGCGCTATGGGCCCGGCGACGGAAATGTCCGGCGGCTCGGCGGCCAACACCATGGCCGGGATCGCGTCGCTCGGCGGCCGGCCTGCCTTTTTCGGCCGGGTGCGCGACGACCGGCTCGGCGAAGTGTTCACCCACGACATCCGCGCCATCGGCGTCGGCTACGATACCCCGCCGGCGCGGAACGGCGAACCGACCGGCCGCTGCCTGATCCTGGTGACGGAAGATGCCGAGCGGACCATGCAGACCTTCCTGGGCGCCTCGGCGCAGTTTGGGCCGGAGGATGTCGACGATGCCGTCGTCCGCGACGCCGGGATCGCGTATCTGGAGGGCTATCTGTTCGATCCGGCGCCGGCCAGGGCGGCCTTCTACAAGGCCGCGCAGACAGCCCACGCCGCCGGCCGCAGGGTCGCGCTCAGCCTGTCGGATTCGTTTTGCGTCGACCGGCACCGCGCAGAACTCCGCGAACTGGTCGACGGCCATGTCGATATCCTGTTCGCCAACGAGGAGGAGATCGTCTCGCTCTACGAAACCGCCGATTTCGCCGCCGCGCTGGACGCTGTGCGCGGCCGGTGCGAGATCGCGGCGCTGACCCGCAGCGAGAAGGGCTCGGTGATCGTTTCCGGCAACGAGGCGATCGAGGTCGGCGCAGAGCCGGTCGACAAGGCGGTGGACACGACCGGCGCCGGCGATCTCTACGCCGCCGGATTCCTCCATGGCGTCTCGCACGGGCGCAGCCTGACCGAATGCGGCCGCCTCGGCAGTATCTGCGCCGCCGAGGTCATCGGCCATTTCGGCGCGCGGCCCGCCGTCCCGCTCAAGGATCTTGTGGCGGAAGAGACGGGTTGACACGTTCCGGCTGCCGCCGGAAGCAGGGCTGCGGACCGGGCCGGCCGCACCGTCGAGGGACAGGAAATGACAAACGCTGCGGAAAGGCCGGCGCCGACCTGGCGACAGGCGCTCGGCGCCTATCGCGATCCGCGCGTGGTCACCATGTTCTTCATGGGCATTTCGGCCGGCCTGCCCTTGATTCTGGTCTTTACGACCCTGTCGGTCTGGCTGCGCGATGTCGGGGTCAGCCGCACCGCCATCGGCTTTTTCAGCTGGGTCGCGGCGACCTACGGCTTCAAATTCCTGTGGTCGCCGCTGGTCGACCGGTTACAGCTTCCCCGACCTTTCTGCCGGTTGGGGCGCCGGCGAAGCTGGATCCTGCTGGCCATTCTGGGCGTGATCGCCGGGCTGATCGGCATGGCGCTCACCGACCCGAAAAACGATCTGTGGCAGATGGCGCTGTTCGCCTTCGTCGTAGCGTTCAGCAGCGCAACCCAGGATATCGCGCTCGACGCCTTCCGGATCGAAAGTGCGCCGGAGCACATGCAGGGCGCGACGGCCGGCGCCTACCAGGCCGGCTATATGCTGGCGGTCAAGATCGTCGGCGGCGCGCTCGCGCTCTACCTCGCCGAATATATCGATTGGGGCACGGCCTATGCCGTCATGGCCGCCTTCATGCTCATCGGCATCGTCACCATTCTGATCCGGCCGGAGCCGGAGTCGGCCGCGACCGAAGCGACCGACGAGCTGCTGGCGAAGATCCAGGCCGCCGCCGGCCTCGGGGGCGGCCGGCAAACCGCCGTCACCCGGATCGCGGCCTGGTTCAGCACCGCGGTGATCGGGCCGTTCACCGAGTTCTTCAGCCGCAACGGCTGGTGGGCCTTACTGATTCTGCTGCTGATCGGCGTCTACCGCCTGTCCGACATCACGCTGGGCGTCATGGCGGGGCCCTTCTATATCGACCTGGGCTTTTCCAAGACCGATATCGCCAACGCCACCAAGCTGTTCGGCCTGTTCGCAGCGATCGGCGGCGCGCTGTTCGGCGGTTTCGTCGTGGCCCGCATCGGCGTGCTGCCGGCGCTCATGACCGCCGCGCTCACGGTGATCGCCACCAACCTGCTGTTCGGCTTCATGGCCCTGATCCAGACCGACAGCTTCTGGCTGCTCACGACGATAGTCAGCGCCGACAGCATCGCCGCCGGGATGGCCGGCTCGGCCTTCATCGCCTACCTGTCGTCGCTGACGAACGTGCAGTACACGGCGACGCAATATGCGCTGCTGACCTCGATCATGCTGTTGCCCGGCAAGCTGGTCGCCGGCTTTTCCGGCGTCGTCGTCGATGCCGCGGGCTATGTGCTGTTCTTCGCCTATGCGTCGGCGCTGGGCGCGCCGGCGGTCATCCTGATCCTGGTACTGGTCCGTCTGGAGCGATTGGGAATCATCCGGCGCAAGCGCAACGGGAAAGAGGAAGCGGCGGGAGACGCTGCTGCCCGCCCGACTCCCGGCTCGGCATAACGGAGCCGCCCGGCGCGCCGCAATCCGGCGGCTGACGAAATCCGCCTATTGCAGCTCCATCGCGTAGCCGGCGGAGCGGACCGTGCGGATGACGTCGGGCGAGCGGCCGACGTCCAGCGCCTTGCGCAGGCGCCTTATATGCACGTCGACCGTGCGCGGTTCGACATAGACATCGTGGCCCCAGACCGAATCGAGCAGTTGCTCGCGCGAGAAGACCCGGCCCGGATGCTCCATGAAATGGCGCAGCAGGCGGAATTCGGTCGGTCCCAGATGGGTCGCCCTGCCGCCGCGCGTCACCTTGTGGGCGGTCAGGTCCATTTCGATATCGGCGAAGGTAAGCTGCTCCGCCGACATGGACGGCCGGGTCCGGCGCAATACGGCGCGGATCCGCGCGATCAGCTCCTTCGGCGAGAAGGGCTTGGAGATATAGTCGTCGGCGCCGCTGTCCAGCCCGCGAATGCGGTCGGCTTCTTCGGAGCGGGCCGTCAGCATGATGACCGGCAGGTCGCGCGTTTCGCGGCGGCGGCGGAACTGGCGGCACACCTCGATGCCGGAAACCACCGGCAGCATCCAGTCCAGGACCACCAGGTCCGGCCGGCGCTCCCGCACCGAGATCAGCGCTTCCTCGCCGTCGGTCGCCTCTTCGACGTCGAATCCCGCTTCCTCGAGATTGTAGCGAAGCAGCGTGATCAGCGGCGCTTCGTCCTCGACGACAAGAATATAAGGTCTCATCGGCCTCCTCGCTCCGGCGCCGGTCTATTGGCTCGGAGGTGCTTCCACCCGGTCGTATTCCTCGTCCCCGCCCTTCGGTCGCGACTGCAACAGGGGACGGCCCTCGACCAGATAATAGATCGACTCGGCGATATTGGTCGCGTGATCGCCGACCCGCTCGATATTCTTGGCGATGAACAGCAGATGGGTGCAGGAGGAGATGCTGCGCGCGTCTTCCATCATGTAGGTCAGCAGCTCGCGGAACAGGCTGATATACATTTCGTCCAGCTCTTCGTCCCGGCGCCACACGGCAATCGCCTTTTGGGTGTCCCGGTCCGAATAGGAATCGAGCACCTCGTAGATCATCGACAGCGCCAGGCGCACCATGCGCGGGATGGCGTGGGCCGGTCGAACCTGGGGGCTTTGCGCGAGCGTAACCGTCCGCTTTGCGACATTGGTCGCATAGTCGGCAATTCGCTCCAGGTCGCTCGAAATCTTCAGCGCGACGATGATTTCCCGCAGGTCGCTCGCCATCGGCTGGCGCAGCGCCAGCAACTGCACGACGAACGCGTCGATCTCGCGCTCCATCTCGTCGACCCGGGCGTCGGCCTCGATGGTGCGGGTCGCCAGTTCGGTGTCGCGGCGCTGCATCGCCTCCAGGGCGTTAACCAGCTGCGCCTCCGCGAGGCCGCCCATCTCGGAGACCTTGTTTTTCAGTTCGTTCAATTCCTCGTCGAACGAGCTGACGATATGTTCCGATGCCATCCTGGATTTTCCTCGGGCCGTCTGTTCCAAGCGCTGCCGCTACGTCCCGGTGCGTCGCCCTAGCCGAACCGGCCGGTGATGTATCCCTGGGTCTTCTCGTCGCGCGGATTGGTGAATATCCGGGGCGTTTCGCCTTGCTCGATCAGGTCGCCCAGATGGAAAAACGCCGTTTTCTGCGAAACCCGCGCCGCCTGCTGCATCGAGTGGGTCACGATGACGATCGTGTAATTCTGGCGCAGTTCGTCGATCAGCTCCTCGATCCGCGCCGTCGCGATCGGGTCCAGGGAGGAGCAGGGCTCGTCCATCAGGATCACTTCCGGGCCCACGGCGATCGCCCGGGCGATGCACAGGCGCTGCTGCTGGCCGCCGGACAGGCTGGTGCCGGGATCGCCGAGCCGGTCCTTCACCTCGTCGAACAGGCCGGCCTTGCGCAGGCTTTGCTCGACGAGCCGATCGAGATCGGCCCGGTCGGAAACCAGGCCGTGGACGCGAGGGCCGTAGGCGACATTGTCGAAGATCGACTTCGGGAACGGGTTCGGCTTCTGGAACACCATGCCGATGCTGGCGCGCAGCTGCACCACGTCCACGCTGTCGTCATAGATATCCTGGCCGTCCAGTTCCAACCGGCCGGTGACCCGGCAGATATCGATCGTATCGTTCATCCGGTTCAGGCAGCGCAGGTAGGTGGAC
The DNA here is from genome assembly GCA_900197615.1 of Rhodospirillaceae bacterium Spongia-Bin9. Classification (GTDB taxonomy): domain Bacteria; phylum Pseudomonadota; class Alphaproteobacteria; order Bin65; family Bin65; genus Bin65. The sequence continues at coordinate 2,700 of FZLR01000005.1, read as the reverse complement.
TTGCCGCAGCCCGACGGCCCGATCAGCGCCGTGACCTCGCGCTCGCCGATATCGAGCGTGACATCGCGCAGGGCGTGTTTTTCGGCGTAATGGACGTTGACGTTTCGCGTCGTCATCTTGACCCGAAAGGTCTCTGCAACGACTGCGTCGGACGTGGCCGCCGCCGGTGCGGCCTCAATGGCTTCCGCGATGTTCTCGTCCATGACGGTCTCCTACCAGCGGCGCTCGAACTTCTTGCGAAGATATACGGCAGACGCATTCATGACGATCAGGAAGACCAGCAAGACCATGACCGCGCCGGACGTCTTCTCGACGAAGCCGCGTTCCGGGCTGTCCGCCCACAGATAGATCTGGACCGGCATTACCGTCGACGCATCGGTCGGCCCGCCGGGGATGTCGACGATGAAAGCCACCATGCCGATCATCAGCAGCGGCGCCGTTTCGCCGAGCGCCCGCGCCATGCCGATGATCGTCCCGGTCAGAATTCCGGGCATCGCCAAAGGCAGGACATGGTGCGAGACGACCTGCACCCGCGACGCGCCGAGGCCGAGCGCGGCTTCGCGCACCGACGGCGGCACGGCCAGCAGAGAGGCGCGCGCCGAAATGATGATGGTCGGCAGCGTCATCAGCGCCAGCACCATGCCGCCGACCAGCGGCGCCGAGCGCGGCAACTCGAAGAAGTTCAGGAAGACCGCCAGGCCGAGCAGGCCGAACACGATCGACGGCACGGCCGCCAGATTGTTGATGTTGACCTCGATCAGGTCGGTCAGCCGGTTCTTCGGCGCGAATTCTTCCAGATAGACCGCCGCAGCGAGGCCGACCGGGAAAGCGAGGACCAGCGTCACGAGCATGGTCAAGAAAGAGCCGACGATTGCGCCCCAGATGCCGGCCTGTTCGGGTTCGCGCGAATCCCCGCTGGAGAAAAACCCGCTGTTGAAGCGCGTTTCGACCCGGTTTTCCGCCGTCATCCGGTCGTACCAGCGCAATTGCAAATCTTTCAATCTCCGCCCCGATTCGGGCGAGTCGCGGCGGACGGCGCCCTTTGTCAACTGGTCGATATCGGACGACGACTTGACCCAGATCGAGATTTTCCTGCCGATCAGGTCCGGGTTCGCGATGACATGGCGCTGCAGCGTCCACTCGGCGTCCGTGCTGAACATGGCGACGAGCAGGTCTTCCTGGGCGCGCCCTTCCGGCTTGTAGTCGGCGACCAGCGTCTCGATCAGCGCGCCGCGGAAATCGCCGTCCTCGCGCAGGGTTTCGGGATCGGTCTTGCCGTCGGGCGCGATCAGCTCCCCGTCCAGCAGGACATCGACCTCGATCCAGGTCTGGGAAAAGGCCGAATAGCCGTTCGACACGATCGTGCCGACCAGGAACAGCAGCATCAGGACGGCGAGGACGATCGCCACGATTCCGTAGGCCCTGAAGCGCCGTTCGGACCGCAATCGCCGGTCGAGGCCGCGCCGGACCTTCTCCTTCTGGCCCGAAATCAGCACGCTTTGGGCCGAATCAGTCATATTTTTCGCGATATTTCTGGACCACCCGCAGGGCGATCACGTTGAGGCACAGGGTGACCAGAAGCAGCACCAGGCCCAGGGCGAAAGCGGACAGGGTCTTGGGGCTGTCGAATTCCGGATCGCCGGTGAGATTGGTGACGATCTGCACCGTTACGGTCGTCACTGCGTCGAAGGGATTGACCGTCAGCTTGGCCGAAAGGCCGGCCGCCATCACCACGATCATGGTTTCGCCGATGGCGCGCGAGACGCCGAGCAGCACGGCGCCGACGATTCCCGGCAGCGCGGCGGGCAGCACGACCTGGCGGATCGTTTCCGACCGGGTCGCGCCCAGGCCGTAGGAGCCGTCGCGCAGGGCCTGCGGCACTGCGTTGATGATGTCGTCCGACAGCGAACTGACGAACGGGATGATCATGATGCCCATGATCAGGCCGGCGGCGAGCGCGCTTTCGGACGCGACCGTCAGGCCGATGGCGGCGCCGGCGTCCCGGATCAGCGGCGCCACCGTAAGGGCGGCGAAAAAGCCGTAGACCACCGTCGGGATGCCGGCCAGCACCTCCAGGACCGGTTTTACGGTCGCCCGGAGCCGGCTCGACGCGTATTCCGACAGATATATGGCGGCAAACAGGCCGACCGGCACGGCGACGATCATCGCAATCACGGTAATGAGCGCCGTGCCGGCGAATACCGGAATTGCGCCGAACGCGCCGGACGCGCCGACCTGGTCCGCGCGGATTGCGGTCTGCGGGCTCCATTCCAGGCCGAACAGGAAATCGACCGGGGAGACCTTGGCGAAGAAGGCCATCGCCTCGAACAGCAGGGAGAGAACGATGCCGACGGTTGTGAGAATCGCGATGGTAGAGGCCACCATCAGCAGGAGCAGGAGCACCCGTTCGACCCGGTTGCGTGCCCGCATGGCGGGCGAAATGCTGCGGTAGGTCACCAGCAGTCCGACCGCGGCCAGCAGGGCCATGGCCGCCGCCATGATCCAGGAAGACAGGACTTCCAGACGCCGGTACGACGCCGCGCCCTGTTTCACCAGGTCGGTGATCTCGCCGCTCACGATATCGCCGGCGGCGTAGTTCCGGACATTGTTGATCAGAAGCCGCTTCTGTTCCGGCGCCAGCGATTCTCTGGACTTCTCTTCGCCCAGCACGCTCACCTTGTCGGGCAGGCCGTTCCAGAC
>FZLR01000087.1 GCA_900197615.1 Rhodospirillaceae bacterium Spongia-Bin9 | reverse complement strand
CCGCCCTGGCGAGGGGGGGCCGAGCCCGGCGCCCGGCCGCGCAAGAACCCCGCCGATCCGGCGGTCGCCGTCGCGCTGGCCGCTGCCGATGCGGCCAAGGGCGAGAAGCTGATGCGCAGCAAGTGCAAGTCCTGCCACACCTGGAGCAAGGGCGGCCGCAACAGCGTCGGCCCCAACCTCTGGGGCGTCGTCGGCCGCGACAAGGGCACGGTCGGCGGCTTCAGCTATTCCTCCGGCATGAAGGCCGCGGACGGAACCTGGACGTTCGAGGAAATGTACACCTTCCTCAAACGGCCGAATGCCCAGATCAAGGGCACGAAAATGACCTATCGCCTGCGCAAATACAAACAGCGCGCCGACGTCATCGCCTTCCTGCGGACCCAGTCGGATACGCCCCTGCCGCTTCCGAAGGCAGGCGACGCGGCCGGGAAATCGGAATAGCCGCCCGTCGAACGATGGGCGGTGCGGCGCCATGACCGGCGTTTGCCCCGAAAAATTCGTCGAGATTGCGAACCGGCTGGCCGACGCGAGCGGCGCGGTGATCCGGCCGCATTTCCGCAGCGGCGTCGCCGTGGCGGACAAACCGGACGAGAGCCCCGTCACGATCGCCGACGAGGCGGCGGAGCGGGAAATCCGGCGCATCCTGGCGGAAGCCTGTCCCGGCCACGGAATCGTCGGGGAGGAATTCGGCACGGAGGGCGCGGCGCGCGACTTCGTCTGGGTGATCGACCCGATCGACGGCACGCGCAGCTTCATCTGCGGCGTCCCCACCTTCACGACCCTGATCGCGCTGTTGCAGGACGGCGAACCGATCCTCGGCGTGATCGACCAGCCGGTGTCGGGCGAACGCTGGGCCGGTGCGCGCGGCCGCGGCACGGTCTTCAACGGTGCGCCGGTCAAGACCGCTGCGCCGCGCCCGCTCGACGAAGCGGTCATGTTCACGACCGCGCCCGACATGTTCGAAGGCCCCGCGGCCGAAGACTATGCCCGGCTCATGGCTGCGGCCCACCTGACCCGCTTCGGTCTGGACGGCTATGCGGCGGGGCTGCTGGCGAACGGCCTGATCGACCTCCATGTCGAGGGGGATATGAAGCCGTGGGACTATATGGCGCTAATTCCGGTGATCGAGAATGCCGGCGGCCGGATGACGGATTGGGACGGCAAACACCTGACCCTCGAGGCCGGATCCGGTCTGACCCTGGCGGCGTCCTCGCCCGCCTTGCACGCAGCGGCACTGGATGTCCTCGGGAACGGCCGGACGCGGCGCGGCGGATAGCCCGGAACGGGCGGACCCTGCGACGGCAGCGAAATAAGAAAATTTGATGATATAGTAATAATTTTTCCTTGACAGTCCAAGAATAAGCCCTATGTTCCTTTTCGACACAGTGCAGAAGTGCGCCCGGGCGGAGCGCTTTTCCCCTTTCCTGCCGTCCCGGCTCGCAGTCCGGGCCTGCCCCGGATCGGATCGCCACGGCGGTTCCGAACAGTCAGGGAATTATTCACAACAAACCCGGTGTTTTTCGATCTACGAAAATATACCTTGTCGCCGAACGCAGTATATCGCGGTTCGGGCGGGAGTAACCGCAGCATATTGCGGTCCGGCGCTCCGGTGTCCGGGCTCGTCTAAAAAAAACCGAATAATAAATACCGGTCTGTCTATTTTCTTGCCGCAATGCCCGGCGGCGGCAACTGCGGCGCGCCTGCCGCCTTACGCGCGTAGCAGGCTGCGAATGTCGTTCGGCAGCACGAAGGCGGCGGAGAATATCTCCGCATTGAAATAGCGCGTCTCCAGCCCGATCGCGTCGATCCGGTCCCGGATCGTGGCGCCGCTCCAGCGGCGCAGGCCGGGATCGTCGGTCGCCCAGCCGAAGGCCATGAAGCCGCCATTGTAGGTCGGCACCGGCGCAACATAGAACGCCGGGTCGGCGAACAGCGTGCGGAACGCGGCATGGCTGGCGGCGAGTTCACCGCCCTGCAGGGCCGGCACGCCGTTCTGGGTAACCAGGACGCCGCCGTCTTTCAGGCAGCGCTTGCAGTTGCGATAGAACTCCCCGGTGAACAGAGCCGCGCCCGGCCCGACCGGATCGGTCGAATCGACGATCGCGACATCGAAGCGCCGCTCCGTCTCCGCCACGAAGCGGGCGCCGTCGGCGACGACAAGTTCGGCGCGCGGATCGTCGAAGGCGCCGGCCGAAAGGGCCGGCAGGTGAAGCTTCGCCAGTTCTACGACACGGGCGTCGATTTCGACCTGCGTCGCCCGGACTTCGGGATGGCGCAATACCTCGCGCAGGCAGCCGCCGTCGCCGCCGCCCACGATCAGGATGTCGAGGCTGTCCTGCGGACCGCTGCACAGGGCGGCTTTGCGCGCCAGGATCGCCGGATGGGCGAGCATCTCGTGATAGACATATTCATCCGCCTCGGCGGTCTGGATCGCGCCGTCCAGGGCGAGCACCCTGCCGAACAGGCGGTTCTCGAAGATCGTGAGCTCCTGGAGCCCGGTATGCTCCCGGTGCAGGAGCCGGTCGACGGTCAGCGACTGGCGGATGCCGTCGTGCAGCGTCTCGTCGAACCACGCCATCTTTGCACCGTTCATCGGGCCGCCTCAGCCGGCGACGCCGCGGCGGTGTTCGGCGATTTCGACCCGGCCCGGCGCAAGGGCCTCCCGTAACACGGCGACCGCCCGGTAGGGATCGCAGGCGCCGCACATGAACACGTCGACCGCAGCGTAGCCGCGCTCGGGCCAGGTGTGGATGGCGATGTGCGATTCGGCCAGGACGACGACGCCGGACACGCCTTGTTCGGCGCCGAACGGGTGCATGTAGCTGTGCAGCACCGTGGCGCCGCTTTCCCGCGCCGCCCGGGTCAGCGCATCTTCGACCGCGCGGACGTCCGAAAGGCCGGCGGCGTCCCACAATTCGACCAGCAGGTGGGTTGCCGCCTCGTTTCGGGTCATGGCCCCTCGGGAACCGATGGCAATGCCTGCGACGCCGGCCGAAGGGCTCAGAACTGGTCTTCCGCCAGCGCCATCACCGTATCGCCGCTGTCGGCGATGCTGGCGAGCAGGCCGCCGGACCGGCTGAGAATATGGTCGGCGTAGAAACGGGCCGTCTTGATCTTGGCCGCGCACCAGTCGGCCCCCCCGAAACCATTGGGGCCATCGGGGCCGTTGGCGCCATCGACGGCCGCGGCGGCCGCCGCCCTAGCCATCAGCCAGCCGCCGACCGTATTGCCGAACAGGGTGAGATAAGGCACGGCGTGGGCCGAGGCCCGGCAGATATCGGACGGCCCTGTCGCCAGCATCCACGCGGTTGCCTGCTCCAAAGCCTGGACGGAGGCGGCGAGCGCCCTGCCGCATGCAGCGACGTCGGCATTTTCCGACCCGGCGATGTCCGCGCTGTCCGATGCCATGCCGGCTAGGAAAGTACGCGCCGACTCGCCGCCGTCGCGCAGGATCTTGCGGCCCAGCAGATCGTTGGCCTGGATGCCGTTGGTGCCCTCGTAGATCGGGTGGATGCGGGCGTCGCGCATATGCTGGGCGGCGCCGGTCTCCTCGATGAAACCCATGCCGCCATGGACCTGCACGCCGGTAAAGGCGACATCGCAGCCGGTATCGGTGCACCAGGCCTTGACGACCGGGATCAGCAGGTCGAGGTCGCTCTGGGCAGCCTTGCGCACCTCGGCGTCGGGGTGCTTCCTGGCGACATCCATGCGCCCCGCCGTGTAGTAGCACAGGGCGCGCATCCCCTCGGTCTTGGCCTTCATGTCCATCAGCATCCGGCGCACGTCCGGATGGCGGACGATCGGGACATTCGGCTCGCCGGTCGCGATGTCCCGGCCCTGGGTCCGCTCCAGGGCGAAGGCCCGGGCCTGCTGCCAGGCCCGCTCGGCAGTGGCCAGCCCGGCGACGCCGACATTCAGCCGTGCGTTGTTCATCATGGTGAACATGCAGGCCATGCCGTTGTTCTCTTCGCCGATCAGGTAGCCGACCGCGCCGTCGTTCTCGCCATAGGCCATGACGCAGGTCGGGCTGCCGTGGATGCCGAGCTTGTGCTCGAGCGAGACCGGCCGCAGATCGTTGCGCTGGCCCAGCGTGCCGTCGTCGTTCACCAGCACCTTCGGCACGAGGAACAGCGAAATTCCCTTGACGCCCTGCGGCCCGCCCTCGATCCGGGCAAGGACGAGGTGGATGACATTTTCCGTGTAATCCTGGTCGCCGAAGGTGATGAAGATTTTCTGGCCGTGAATGCGGAAGCGGTCGCCGTCGCGCACCGCCTTGCTCCGCAGGGCGCCGACATCGGAGCCCGCGTGGGGTTCGGTCAGGTTCATGGTGCCGGTCCACTCGCCGGTCACCAGCTTCGGCAGATAGCGGGCCTTCTGGTCCTCGGTGCCATGTGCCCCGATCGCCTCGATGGCGCCGACCGTCAGCATCGGGCACAGCGACCAGCTCGTGTTCGCGGCGCCCCACATTTCCGACACTGCAGTGTTCACGGCCCAGGGCAAACCCTGGCCGCCGATTTCGGGCTCGAACGGCACGCTGTTCCAGCCGCCTTCGACGAATTTCCAGTAGGCGTCCCGGAAGCCTGCCGGCGTGCGGACCACACCGTTTTCGAGGATGGCGCCCTCTTCGTCGCCGCGCCGGTTCAGCGGCCCGACAACCTCGCCGGCCAGCCGGCCGGCCTCGTCCAGGACGGCATCGACCAGATCGCCGGTCGCTTCCTCGTAGCCGGGCAGCGCGGCGATGCCGGGCAGGCCGGCGACATGGTTGAGCACAAAGCGCATGTCGTCGACGGGCGCGCGATAGTCGGTCATGGAAACCTCGGGCAAATAATGGCGGTGTATCGGGCCTGCGGGAGAATATAGCAGCGCCGCGCAACGCCGGTAGGGCAGCAATGTCCCAACGCCGGCCGCCGGCGCGCTCAACCTTACCGATCTTTAATCTTCTCTTTAGCAGACGGAGAGACAGGGCGACCTATATAGAAAGGCAACGGGAGGCGCTGGCCGGATCGGTCTGTAAACCGATGCGACTTCGACACCGATCAACCGTACAGGAGGCTCTCCATGACCACAGCTTTGGCCGATCGCGCCCGCGCCGCACGGCAACGGCGGACACCGGCACAGGGCCTGATCCTCACCCTGGGCGGCGGCGCGCTCGCCGCTTTCGCAATGCTGCCGGCAACCGCCCAGGCGCGCGGGGCGCCCGAAACCTTCGCCGATCTCGCCGCCAAGGTGAAACCGGCCGTCGTCAGCGTGGCGGTGGAACGCAAGAGCGGGCCGGACGATCGGCGCAATCCGCGCGATTTCCGCAACCCGTTTCCCAAAGGCTCGCCCTATCACGATTTCTTCCGCCGCTTCTTCGACGGGCCGGGCGAGGACAGCCCGTCCCGGCCGCAACGCCGCTTCCGCGCCGTCGGCTCCGGCTTCGTCGTCGACCCGGCCGGCTTCATCGTCACCAACCATCATGTCGTCGACCGGGCGACCCGGGTCGAGGTGATATTCGACGGCGGCAAGCGACTCGATGCAAAGGTGGTCGGCCGCGACGCGAAGACCGATCTCGCGCTGCTCAAGGTCGAGAGCGACAAGCCGCTTTCCCATGTTGGGTGGGGCGATTCCGACAAGATTCGCGTCGGCGACTGGATCATGGCGGTCGGCAACCCGTTCGGCCTCAACAGCACCGTTACCGCCGGCATCGTCTCGGCCCGCGGGCGCAGCCTGGGCAGCGCGGCGCTGGTCGATTTCCTGCAAGTCGACGCGCCGATCAACAAGGGCAATTCCGGCGGACCGACCTTCAGCATGGATGGCAAGGTCATCGGCGTGAACACGGCGATCTATTCGCCGTCCGGCGGCAGCGTCGGCCTCGGCTTCGCCATTCCGTCGAACACGGCGCAGCGGGTCATCGCGCAGCTCAAGCAGGGCGGCAAGATCAGCCGGGGCTGGCTGGGCGTGCAGATCCAGAATGTCTCGGACGATATCGCCAAGGCGGTCGGCCTCGACAAGCCGCGCGGCGCGCTGGTCGCCGCTGTGATGCCGGACAGCCCGGCTGCGCAAGCCGGTGTGAAGACCAGCGATGTCATCGTTCGCTGGGACGACAAGGCAGTGAAGGATGTCCGCGACCTCGTCCGGAAAGTCGCCTTCACCAAGGCCGGACGATCCGTGCCGGTGATCGTGTGGCGCCAGGGCGATCGCAAGACATTGACCGTCCAGGTCGCCGAAAGCGGCACGCAGCAGGCCTCGGCGAGCGTCGATCCCGCGCCCGAGGACAAGGGCGAACTCGGCCTGTCGGTCGCGCCGCTCGATGACGAATTGCGTCGGCGCTTCGGGCTGAACCGAAGCGCCGAGGGCGTGGTGATCCTCGAAGTCCGGCCGGACTCGCCGGCAGCGGAAAAGAATTTGCGCCCCGGCGATCTGGTAACCCAGGTCAACGGCAACAAGGTGACCACGGCGGCCGCCATGAAAGCCCATGTCGACGAAGCGCGGCGCGACGGGCGCGACGCCGTGCTGTTGCGCATCCTGCGCCGCGAGCACCCGATATTCGTTGCGGTGAAAATCGGCTGACACCGGCGTTACCCGACGGCTCCCTCTCTCGTCGGCTCCCGCCGGTAAATTCCCGAGCGTATCGGGAACCCCGGATGCCTTGGTTTCCTCCTCCCCAGCGGCATCCGGGGCCTTTCTTTCGCGGCAGACCGGTGGGTGCGGACCGTTCGGCGAAGCGGGTCCGCGAACCCGGTTCATCGTGCAGCCGCGGCCCGGTATAAACGGCGCCATGAAGATCCTGGTTATCGAAGACGACAGCGAAACCGCAGACTATGTCGCCAAGGGTCTGCAGGAAGCCGGCCACGCCGTGAATGTCGCCCGCGACGGCCGGGACGGGTTGGTCAAGGCGGTCGGCGAGCGTTTCGATGTCGCGATCGTCGACCGGATGCTGCCGGAGGTGGACGGCAAGACGATCGTGGAGACCGTGCGCGGCGCCGGCCTTGCCACGCCGATCCTGTTCCTCAGTGCGATGGGCGAGGTGCGCCACCGGGTCGAAGGCCTGCGCGCCGGCGCCGACGACTACCTGACCAAGCCCTTCGCCTTTTCCGAACTGCTGGCGCGGGTCGAGGCGCTCGGGCGGCGCCCGAGGGATGCCTACCGGGAAGAGACCGTCCTCCGGGTGGCCGGGCTGGAACTCAACCGGCTGACCCGGGATGTCGCCCGCGACAGCCGGCGGATCGAGCTGCAGCCGCGGGAATACCGGCTGCTGGAATACCTGATGCAGCATGCCGGCCGGGTCGTGACCCGCACTATGCTGCTGGAGCATGTCTGGGACTATCACTTCGATCCGCAGACCAATGTGATCGACGTGCATGTCAGCCGGCTGCGCCAGAAGATCGACAGGGAATTCGAGACGCCGCTGCTCCACACGGTGCGCGGCGCGGGATACAGTCTCCGTGCCCCCGATCCGGCTGATTAGATCGCGCGTCTTTCAGCTGTCGCTGCTGACCAGCGCCATCTTCGGCATAGCGGCCTTCGCGGTTGTCGCCACCCTGTACTATTCGTCGCTGCAGGCTGTGACCCGCCAGATCGAGGCGACGATCGACGCCGAGATCAAGGGCCTGGCCGAGCAGTATCGCCAGTTCGGTTCGATCGGCCTGATCCGCGCCGTGCAGCGCCGGGCTCGCCGGCGCAGCCGGCCCGGCGCGCTCTATCTTGTCGTCGATTTCGAGTTCAATCCGCTGGCCGGCAATGTCGTGGCCTGGCCGCGGGAGGAGCCCGACGCCCGCCGATGGGTGACCTTTACCTTCCGCGGCGGCGGCGCAGAGGACCGCCGGACCGGCGCTCGAGGCGAGGCCCGCGGGCGCATGTTCGGATTACAGGGCGGCCTCTACCTGCTGGTCGGCCACGATCTGCGCGAGCAGCAACGGGTGACCGCACGCACCCGCGAGACCCTGATCCTGGCCGGCATCGTCGCCGTGCTGTTCGCCATCGCGTCGGGCGGCCTGTTGAGCTGGCTCGTGCTGCGCCGGATCGACAGCATCAACCGGACCAGCCGGGAGATCGTGGCCGGCGACCTCGCCCGCCGCGTGCCCGAGACCGGCCGCGGCGACGAATTCGACCGGCTGGCCCAGAGCCTGAACGCCATGCTGGCCCAGAACGAGAAGCTGTTCCTCGGCATGCGCGAGGTGGCGGAAAACCTGGCACACGATCTGCGCAGCCCGCTCGGCCGGGTGCGCCAGCGGCTGGAACGGCAGCTCTCCGACGCCTTGTCCGCAAATGAGAAGCAGGCGCTTTCCGTCGAGGCGCTGGAGGAAACCGACCGGCTGCTCGCGACCTTCAACGCCATCCTGAGCATCGCCCAGGCGGACTCCGGCGCGCCGAAACGCAGTTTCGAGCCGGTGGATCTGCGCACCCTGCTACAGGACGTTGCGGACCTGTACGAGCCGCTGGTCGAGGATGCCGGCGCGAAGCTGGCGCTTGCCCTGCCGGACCGGCCGGCAACCGTGCGCGGCAACCGGGACCTGCTGTTCCAGGCCTGCGCCAACCTGATCGACAATGCGATCGAATACGGCCTCGGCGTGGACGATCCGCCGCCCGCGGCCACGATCGACCTCAAACTGGACCTGGACGGCGAAACCGCCCGCCTCTCGGTGCGGGACCGGGGCGCGGGGCTGCACGGCGCGGCCCTGGAGCGCGCGCGCGAACGATTCTACCGGGCCGACGCCAGCCGGTCGACCGGCGGCAGCGGCCTCGGCCTTTCCCTGGTCGATGCGGTCGCCCGGCTGCACGGCGGGGCGCTGATCCTCGCGCCTGCCGCGCCCGGCCTGCGCGCAACGGTATCCCTGCCTCTCGACAAACGCGCCGCCCCGAATGAAAAAGCGGAAGAAACACTGTCCGATATGGCCGGGGCCGCCGCGACGGAAAAGGGCGCGCCGCCCGGATAAGCGAGGAACTGCCGATATGGTCATCCTGTACGGCCTCAAGACCTGCGACAGCTGCCGAGCCGCCCGGCGCTATCTGGATGAGCGCGGCTTCCGCCACGAGTTTCGCGACCTGCGCGCCGACGGGTTCTCCGACGCAGAACTCGACGCGTGGATTGCCGCCGCCGGCTGGGAGAAATTGTTGAACAAGAACAGCCGGACCTGGCGCGAACTGCCGGACAGCGCGAAAACCGGTCTCGACGCCGCGCAAGCAAGGGCGCTCCTGAAAGCCCACCCGACCCTGATCAAGCGCCCGGTCATCGACGCCGGCCGCGGCACGATCGCTGTCGGCTGGAGCAAAGACGTGCGCGCCGCCCTGCAAGCCGTGCTGTAGCCGCCGGTACGACGGAAATACCGCCTCAAAATTTCGGAAAAACCTGTGTCTCGCGCAGCCAGTCGGACATGACCATCCGCGCCTTGCGCTCGGCCGTGCCGAAGCCCCCGTGGCGCGCCTTGTTGGGCCAGACATGGTCGGAAACCATGGCCATGCGGGTGACGACATGCTCCTTCGTCACGTTGATCACCATGAAATCGGTTGCCAGCGCCAGCTTGCCCTGCCAGTGCTTGCGGATCTCGGACTCCATCTCGCCGGCGGTGTCGAAATCGTTGAAGAAATGGAAAGCGACGAACAGCCGGGGATCGCACTGGGCGATGACATACGCCGCTTCGCCGGGATCCGAGTGGGCGATCGTGCCGATGCCGCGGGCGGTGCGTTCGTCGTAGCCGGAGCGTTCCATCAACTGGCCGACAGTGTTGAAAGTCTCGTGCACCAGCACATCGACGCCCTTGGCGTTGTCGATCATGAAGCTGCTCGGCGTGGTATCGCCGGAATAGACGAAGCTCAGGCCGTTCCATTCCAGTTTCAGGCTGACCGGCCCGTCATAGATGTGGACGGCCGGAAAGCTGGAGATCGTGACGCCGTTCTTCTCGTAGACCGTGTGGACCTTCGCATAGTCGAACTCGTTGATTTCGACTTCGGCGCCGACCGCCGGCAGGAAACCGACCCGGGTATCGGTGTCCCAGCGGTAGCTCTCCATCTGCTTCTCGACGAAATGGCGGAAGCCGTATTCCGGCCGGTTGCTCGACGGGCCGTAGACGACCAGCGGCTTGAGCCGGCCGCCGGCCCAGCTGCCGATCCAGACCTGGCCGAAATCGCCGACATGGTCGGTATGCAGGTGGGTAGCGAACCAGGCGGTGATGTCGTTGTAGGGAATTTCCAGCGCGGTGAAATTCATCTGGCTGCCGAAGCCGAAATCGAATACGAACCTGTCGCCGTTGCCGAGTTCGACCAGCCACGAGGCATTGGCCTGGGAACGGCGCAGGAAGGGCCGGCCGGTGCCGAGCGCCGTGATCCGCATCTCGTCCGGGCCCAGCGTTTCAGCGTTGGGATAATACTGCTCCGCATAGCCGGCCCGCCCGGCATCCGTGGTCGTGCGAATGGTCATGGAAGAGTCTCCTGCAGGTCCGGCCGCGTCGCCGAAAGCGCGCCGCTGGCGGCATGTGTAGGGAATTGCTGGCCGCCCGTCATGCTCGTTGCGGCTGCGACGGACTGCCCGAATCGGCGATTTTTTCCGGACAGCCGCCTTGACAGGGACGGGCGTTTCCCTAAATGGGCCTCGCAACGGCGTTAGCACTCGCCGGAGAGGAGTGCCAGTATCTCGCTCCCCCGGCAGCGCTGCAGACACGCCGTACCTGCGGTTCAACCGACATCAACGTAATCTCGAACCAACGCAACATTGTTTCTGAAAGGAGGCAATTCATGAACTTCCGTCCCCTGCACGACCGTGTGCTGGTACGCCGTCTGGACGAAGAAGAGACGACGTCCGGCGGTATCATCATTCCGGATACGGCCAAGGAAAAGCCGATGGAAGGCGAGATCGTCGCCGCCGGCGCCGGCGCCAAGAACGACAAGGGCGAGGTTTCCCCGCTCGACGTGAAGGCCGGCGACCGCATCCTGTTCGGCAAATGGTCCGGCACCGAGGTCAAGATCGACGGCGAGGAGCTGCTGATCATGAAGGAAAGCGACATCCTCGGCATCATCGAGGAAGGCGCGCAGATCCAGAAGGCCGCCTGACCCCCCAGGGTCCGGTATCCCGAAACTGACACGCCGGCCAGCGGCGGCGCGATCTGCGCACGGCCGCTGAACGGTTCAACACGTTCTCTCAAGGAGGAAGTCGTCAGCCATGGCTGCGAAAGACGTAAAATTCTCAACCGACGCCCGCACGCGGATGCTGCACGGCGTCGATATTCTGGCCGATGCGGTGCGCATCACCCTCGGCCCGAAAGGCCGCAACGTCGTGCTCGACAAGGCCTTCGGCGCACCGCGCATCACCAAGGACGGCGTGACGGTCGCCAAGGAAATCGAACTGGAAGACAAGTTCGAGAATATGGGCGCCCAGATGGTCCGCGAGGTCGCCTCGAAGACCAATGACGAAGCCGGCGACGGCACCACGACGGCGACGCTGCTCGCCCACGGCATCGTGCGCGAAGGCTCCAAGGCGGTAGCCGCAGGCCTGAACCCGATGGATCTGAAGCGCGGCATCGACCTCGCCGTCTCGGCGATCGTCGAGGACCTGCACAAGCGCTCCCGGACCATCGAGTCGAACGACGAGATCGCGCAGGTCGGCACCATCTCCGCCAACGGAGACCGCGAGGTCGGCAACATGATCGCCAAGGCGATGGAGACCGTCGGCAACGAGGGTGTCATCACCGTCGAGGAAGCCAAGTCCCTCGAGACCGAGCTGGAAGTCGTCGAAGGCATGCAGTTCGATCGCGGCTATCTCTCGCCCTATTTCGTTACCGACGCCGAGAAGATGAAGGTGGCGCTGGACGATCCCTACATCCTGATCCACGAGAAAAAGCTCTCCAACCTGCAGGCCATGCTGCCGGTTCTGGAAGCGGTGGTGCAGTCGGGCAAGCCGCTGCTGATCATCGCCGAGGACGTCGAGGGCGAGGCGCTGGCCACCCTGGTGGTCAACAAGCTGCGCGGCGGCCTCAAGGTGGCCGCTGTCAAGGCGCCGGGCTTCGGCGACCGCCGCAAGGCCATGCTCGAGGATATCGCGATCCTGACCGACGGCCAGGTCATCAGCGAAGATGTCGGCATCAAGCTCGAATCGGTGACCCTCGACATGCTCGGCACGGCCAAGAAGGTCGAGATCACCAAGGAAGAGACCACGCTCGTCGACGGCGCCGGCGACAAAGCCCAGATCGAGGGCCGTTGCGGCCAGATCCGGCAGCAGGTCGAGGAGACCACGTCCGACTACGACCGCGAGAAGCTGCAGGAGCGGCTGGCCAAGTTGGCCGGCGGCGTTGCGGTGATCCGGGTCGGCGGCGCCACCGAGGTCGAGGTGAAGGAGCGCAAGGACCGCGTCGACGACGCGATGCATGCGACCCGCGCCGCGGTCGAGGAAGGCATCGTCGCCGGCGGCGGCGTGGCCCTGATCAACTCGATCGCCGCGCTCGACGCTCTTGAGGTGGAAGACGAAGACCAGCGCGTCGGCGTCAAGATCGTCCGCAGGGCGATCCAGTCGCCGGTCCGCCAGATCGCCGACAATGCGGGCGAAGACGGCTCGGTCATTGCCGGCAAGATCATGGAGAACGACGACCCCAACTGGGGCTTCAACGCCCAGACCGGCCAGTTCGAAGACCTGGTCAAATCCGGTATCATCGACCCGACCAAGGTGGTCCGGGCGGCATTGCAGGATGCGGCCTCGGTCGCCGGCCTGCTGGTCACCACCGAAGCCATGGTCGCCGACAAGCCGGAGAAAAAGGCTGCCGGTGGCGGTGCGCCGGGCGGCGGCATGCCCGACATGGGCGGCATGGACTTCTAGATCCCTGCCTTCCGGCGCCGTCGGAAGACGGCTCGAAGTCAAAGGCCCGCACTTCGGTGCGGGCCTTTTTCGTGGGTGCCGCGGACATTTTCCGAAGCCGCACCGTTTCACGGATTTGGCGGTGCGCATTTCCGCGTGCGCGCTGTCGCCACGCCCGGCCGGTATGATATGGTCGGGCTGCCTCTAAACCGCGCAGCCGTTCCAGCTTGCCCTACGCCATTCTCCCGGCCGAACCGGTGTCCGACGCGATCCAGCGGATTGCGCTGGAACAGCTCGACCGCGCCCTCGCCACGATCGAGGACGATGCCGTGCCGCGGCCGGAGGCAGTCTATGCCATGCGCAAACGCTGCAAGAAGGTGCGCGCCGTCCTGCGGCTGGTGCGCGGTCCGCTGGAGGAAGCCGGGCTCTACCGGCCGGCCAATGCGGAGCTCCGGGATATTGCGGCAGCCTTTTCCGGCCTGCGCGACGCCGATGTCACCCTGGCGGTCTACGACCGGGAGATGGCGGCTCTCGCCCTGACCGCGCGGCGGGGCTTCGACGGCCGCCGCTTCGGACCGATCCGCGCCGGCATGACCCGGCTGCGGCTTGCCATGCTCGCTGCGGACGGCGAGGACTTGGCGGGCCGGCTCGACGAAGCGCACTGGCTGCTGCTGAAATTCCGCCTCGGAATTGCCGACTGGAGCTTCCGCGCCGAGGGATTCGAAGCGCTGGAGCCGGGCTTGCGCAATACCTACGGCCGGGCACTCGCCGCTGCCGAGGAGGTCGGGCGCAGCGGGACTGTCTTCGCGCTGCACGAATGGCGCAAGAGGATCAAGTATCACCGCAACCACCTGCGTATCCTGAGAAAGCTGGCGCCGCAGACCCTCGACATGCGCATCGTAGCGCTCTGGCGCCTAAGCGACCTGCTCGGCCTGGACCACGATCTCGCAGTCGTCCGGGCGCGGATCGGCAGCGACCCGGCCTTTGCCCGGGTGAGGACGCGGCGGCGCTTTGCGGCGATGCTGGGCCGCCGCCGCGCGGCGGTTCAGGCCGAAGCCATGGCAGCGGCCGAAGAGACCGGGTTCCCGTCGGAAGACGAAACCATCGGCCATCTGGCCGGCCTGTGGAACATCGGGATGAACCGATACGTTACTGCGGGACCGGCCCCGGCTTCGCCGGTGCGGGCCGCAGCAGGCCGACCCGCGTCCGGTTGACCGCGCCGGTAGCAGCCGCCTATTCCGCAGCCGCAGCCGGGCGTGGGGCGTATCGGTTGGCGCCGAACCCGGCCACGATCGCCAGCAGCAACACCGCCGCAGCGCCGAGGAAGACTCCTTCCGGCAGGCCGCGGTCCATCAGCCATCCGAACAGAACCGGCGCCGCTACGCCGCCGAGATCGAGACCCATGCTGACGAAGCCGAAAACCCGGCCGCTGGCGCCGGGCGGCGAGATGTTGCGCACCATCATGTCCCGCGACGGCGAGATCATACCGATCATGAAGCCTGCGAACAGGAAGACCGTGAGGATTGCCAGGTAGGGCAGCGTTACCAGCGCGACGATTACCAAGGCCGCCGCCGCCCCGACGAATCCGACCGCGGCGACGATATCCAGCCGCTGTAGCCGATCGGCCACGAAGCCGCCGAACAACACGCCCGCCCCCATGGCCGCCAGGAACCCGGTGAGGACCAGGTTGGCATCGACCAGGCTCATGCCGAACCGGGTCTTGAGCGCCGCCGGCATGAAGCCGCTCATGCCCATCGCCACCATGGCGATGACGAAGAAGAACAGGAACATGAAGAGGATCGGCGGCGAGACGACGGTTCGCAGGCCAAGGCCGGCCGGCGCTTTGGCCAGGGCAGGTTCCTGGCTATGCCGGTCGTCCAGCAGATGCATCTGGCTCATCAGCACGGCGACGACCAGCAGGCCGGCCGCACCGGCAATAATGAAGGCCGTGCGCCAGTCCCAGGCAGTCGCCATCACGGTCATGGCGACGGGCGCCGCCGTGAAACCGGCCATGCCGGAAAAAGTGTGCAGGCTGACCGCCCGGCCGCCCCGGCCGGGCCGGACCCGTGCGCCGAGGATCGTGTAGTCCGCCGGATGGAACACGCTGTTGCCGAGGCCCGCCGCCAGCGCAAACGCCGCCATGGCGCCGTAGACCGGCACCACACCCATCATCGCGATGGCGGCGGCCAGTAAAGTCATGCCGCCGGTCAACACCCAGCGCGCGCCGACCCGGTCGACCAGCACGCCCATGAAATATTGCGATGCCCCCGACGCCAGACTGAACAGGGTGAGCAGCAGACCCATCTCGGTATAGGTGACCCCCAGATCGGCCTTGATCAGCGGCAGCATCGGCGGGATCGCGAAAATATAGAAATGGCTGAAAAAATGCGCCGAGCAGACAAGGCCGATCACGGCACTGTCGCGGCCCCCTGCGGCCGATGCGGCGGCAGTGGCGGCAGCGGCTGCAGAAGGCGAGATCCTGTTGGGGTTGACGGCCAAGCGGGTATTCCT
>FZLR01000081.1 GCA_900197615.1 Rhodospirillaceae bacterium Spongia-Bin9 | reverse complement strand
CGCGCCCCGCCGCGCGCCGAGCCCGGGCGGGCAAACTTCTGGTTCTGGCCGAGCCGTTCCGCCCAATACGGGATCAGGATGCAATGCGCCGAGCCGGTCACCGGGTCCTCATCGATGCCGCCCGTCGGCGCAAAGAAGCGCGAGACGAAATCGCAGTCCCCGCCCTCTGCGCCCGGCGCGGTGATTATCAGCTCGGGGATGTCGAGGCCGGCGACACGGCGAAAATCGGGCCGGACGGCGCGGACCGTTTCTTCGCTATCCAAAACCGCCAGCGCATAAGGTGCGGCGAGCACCGCCGCCGGCGCAACGCCCAGGGCGCCGGCGACATCGCCGACATCCGCCGGCTCCGGTGCCGGCGGCTGGGCCGGGAAATCCATCGCCAGCCGGTCGCCGTCGCGCGATATCGTCAGCGGGCCGCTCCGCGTATGGAAGGTGGCTGTGTCGCCATCGTAGCCGAGGCGGTTGAACAGGACCCAGGCGGTGCCCAGCGTGGCGTGGCCGCACAGGTCGACCTCGATGAGCGGCGTGAACCAGCGCAGGTCGAAACCGCCGTCCTCCCGCGGTACGAAAAACGCGGTTTCCGAGAGATTGTTCTCCAGCGCGATGGCCTGCATCGTCGCATCGGGCAGCCAACTGTCGAGCGGTACGACGGCTGCCGGATTGCCGCCGAAGGTCCGGTCGGTGAAGGCGTCGACCTGGTAGAGTTTCAGGTCCATGGCGGGGTCATTTCCTCCGGTTGTTGTCCATTGCTTGCTTCGGCGAGCGGCGGCCTGTCAGACAATGCCGGGCCGGCTGCGCATCAGCGCCGCGAGCGACCGGTCGTCCGGCCGGTCCGATCGCTCCAGATGCCGCACGACGCCGGCGCGGTCTTCGGCTGGCCGGTTCTGCGACAGCTTGAACTTGCCGATCAGCCGCTCTACGGCGATCTCCAGCACGACGATGGCGTTCATCTGGCCGCCGCGGAATTCGGGCGGCAGCGCATCGAAATCCCAGGCGCCGGGCCCCGGTGTTTCGAACCGCTGGGCCAGCCCGCGCAGCACCGCCCGGCGATCGGCCTCGTCCGTCAGAACGCGCACGGGGCCGACGACATGAACTGCGGCGTAGTTCCAGGTCGGCACGGCCGGTCCGGTCTCGTACCAGGTCGGCGAAACATAGCCGTGCGGCCCGCTGAAGATCGCCGTCGCCGTGGCGCCGTCGGCGTTCCGGGCCTGCGGGTTGGCGGCTGCAAGATGCGCGTGCAGGATATCCGTGCGCCCGTCCGGAAAGATCGCGGGGACATGGCTGACGGCGGTGTCCCCGGCCGCCGCCTGCGTCAGCAGAACGGCAAACGGGTGCCGGTCGACGAAATCCCTGAGAACCGCGTTGTCCGGTTCGGCGAATTTGGGCGGTACGTACACGCTCAGCCCTCTCCTCCCGGCTGCACCTGGCCTCCGGGCATTCGACGGCCCGGACGGCGCAACCCCTGCGTCGCCGCTGCCCGGAACGAGAGACGCCGAAGCGCGCCTTCATTCCGGGCATATCCGAAGCGCAGTACCGAAGGTCGGCCCAGGGAACCTACCCTGCAAACCGCCGCATGGAGCGCCGGTTCAGGACGCCTTGTCGAGGGCCTGCTCGATATCGGCGATGATATCGTCGATATGCTCGATGCCGACCGAAAGGCGGATATAGCCGTCCGTCACACCGGTCTGGAGCTGCTCTTCCGGCGTGAGCTGGCTATGGGTCGTACTTGCCGGATGGATGGCCAGCGAGCGAGAGTCGCCGATGTTGGCGACGTGATAGAGCATTTCCAGCGAGTCGATGAACTTGCGGCCGGCCGCGCGACCGCCTTTCAGCTCGAAACCGACCAGGCTGCCATAACCGCCGTTCATATACCTGTCGGCGCGAGCCCGGAATTCGCCGGACTGATGGCCGGGGAAGATGACCTTGCTCACGTCGCTGCGCGTCGCCAGCCAGTCGGCGACCTGCACTGCGTTCTCGCTATGCTTCTGCATGCGCAGCGCCAGCGTCTCAAGGCCGTTGATGAACAGGAAAGCGTTGAACGGGCTCATGCAGGAGCCGAGATCGCGCAGCAGGGTCGTGCGCGCCTTGATGATGTAGGCGACCGGGCCGAGCGGCGCCGTCGCCTCGACCCAGACCGCGCCGTGATAGCTCGGGTCCGGGGTGTTGAGGGCGGGCTGCCGCTCCGCATGCTCCGCCCACGGGAAGTTGCCGCCATCGACGAGCAGGCCGCCGATGGAGTTGCCGTGGCCGCCGATATACTTTGTCGTCGAGTGGACGACGACCGCGGCGCCGTGTTCGATGGGCTTGCACAGGATCGGGCAGGCCGTGTTGTCCATGACCAGCGGGATGCCGTATTCGCGGCCGATCGCGGCGACTTCGGCGATCGGGAATACATGCAGCTTCGGGTTCGGGAGAGTCTCGGCGTAGATCGCCCTCGTGCGGTCGTCGATGGCGGCGCGGAAGGCTTCCGGATCGGCCGGATCGACGAAGCGGACCTCGATGCCCTGGTCCTTCAGCGTGTTGGAGAACAGGTTCCAGGTGCCGCCGTACAGGTCGGTCGAGCTGATGACGTTGTCACCTACCCGCGCGAGGTTCTGGAGCGCGAAGGCCGAGGCCGCCTGGCCGGACGACAGGGCGAGCGCCGCCACACCGCCTTCGAGCGCCGCAACTCGCTGCTCCAGCACGTCGTTGGTCGGATTCATGATCCGCGTATAGATGTTGCCCAGCTCGGCCAGCGCGAACAGGTTCGACGCATGGTCGGTATCGTTGAACTGGTAGGACGTCGTCTGGTGGATCGGCACGGCGACGGACCCGGTGGTCGGGTCGGCGCGCCAGCCGTGATGGAGGGCAATCGTTTCGGGATGTTTGCTCATCAATCCTTTTCCTGGCCTGTTGCGCGCCCCGGCGGCAAACCTGGCGCACGTTTACTGATACCGGCAAACCCGGCGGGCAACGTCGGACGACCGGCGCGGGCAGGATAGAGGCGGGAAGCGGGCAATACAAACCCCGCTTGAGCTATCCTGCCACCGGGGGCGGATTGTCCACCGCCGCCGTAGCTGCATTTGTTACGCGCCCGCAAGCTGGCGCTCAAATCGGCGCGGACGCGAGGGTGTAACGGAGACGGACCGGGTTTGCAAGAGGCGGCCACCCGGCGCGGCGGTCCGGCCATGCGAGGCCTTGCACGGGCCGTCGGCGCCCACAGGCAAACAGGCATCGCGTCAGGGCTATCCGACCCCGCCGTAGCCGCGGTCCAGTTCGTCGAGCAGAGACAGGCCGCGCTCGGCGTTTCCGCGCTTGGCTCGCATCCGGAAGCGCAGTTCGGTATCGTGCTCGGCCAGCGCCCGCACGGACGATTCCTCCATCAACTTGTTCAGGCTCAGACCGCGGCGTGCGGCCATCGCCGCCAGCCTGTCGCGATGAGCATCGGGCAGCCGGATGGTCAGGATCGCCATGTCAGAGTTCCTTTTGCGCCCGATCGTCAAGCATGAAGTTTCGGAAACCTACAAGGTATTCCCTATCCAGTCCTCCGCGATCATCGCGGCCGCCTTTTCGGTGATCATGATGGTCGGGGCGTTGGTGTTCGAGCCGTTGATGACCGGCATGATACTGGCGTCGGCGACGCGCAGGCCGTCGATGCCCCGGACGCGCAGGCGCGGATCGACCACGGCCATGTCGTCGGTCCCCATCTTGCAGGTGCCGACCGGGTGGAACACGGTGTCGCCGACGCTGCGGATCCAGGCGTCCAGTTCCGCATCGCTCTCGACGTCCGGACCCGGCGCCCGTTCCCTTTCGATATAACGCGCGATCGCCGGCTGGCGGAACACCTCGCGCATGATCCTGACGCCGGCGCGCATGGTCCGCCGGTCGTTCCCGGTCGCCAGATAATTGGCGCACATTCGCGGCGGCGCAAAGGGATTGTCCGACGCCAGCCACAGCCGGCCGCGGCTTTCCGGCACGGTCTGATGGACTCCGGCGTAGAAGCCGTGGCCGCTGTCCGGGCCGGGCCGGGCGAAAGGCAGATGGGTTACCGGCTTCATCGCGGCGACGAAGTTGAGCTGGATATCCGGCGCCGCCAGTTCCGGCCGGGTGCGGATAAAGCAGCCGCCCTGCAGCGCAAAATCAGCGCCGAAGCCGCGCCCCCGCATCAGGGCGTTGAGGGTGTGCCAAGCCGCACGGTCCAGCCGCATCTCGTCGTAGATGCCGACCGGCGCATTGCAGGCATACTGCATCCGGGCGACCATGTGATCGTGCAGATTCTCGCCGACGCCGGGCAGATCGTGCAGCACGGGCACGCCGACTTCTTTCAGACGGTCAGCCGGGCCGATGCCCGACAGCAGCAGCAGTTGGGGCGAGTTGATCGCGCCGCCGGACAGCACGATCTCGCGCGCCGCGCGGACGCTTTCGGTCCGGCTTCCGCGCCGGTAGCGCAGGCCGACCGCCCTGCCCTTCTCGACGACGATCCCGGTCGTGTGGCAGCCGGTGCGCACGGTAAGGTTCGGGCGGCTCATCGCCGGCTTGAGAAATGCCTGCGCCGTCGTCCAGCGCCGGCCTTCGCGGATCGTGAAATGGTAGCGGCCGAAGCCCTCGCGCTCCGGTTCGTTGAAGTCCTCTGTCGTCGGAAAACCGGCCTCGGCGCCCGCCTCGACCAGCGAGTCGTAGAGCGGCGCAGTTGCCTTGCCGCGCCGCACAGTCAGCGGCCCGCCCCTGCCGTGATGAGCGGCGACCGGCCCCTGGAAATCCTCAGACAATTTGAAGAAGGGCAGCACATCCTCATACGACCAGCCCTCGCAGCCCATCTGGCGCCAGGTGTCGTAATCGAGCCGGTGGCCGCGGGTGTAGACCATGCCGTTGATCTGGTTGGACCCGCCCAGCACCTTGCCGCGCGGCCAGTTCAACCGGCGGCCGTCCAGTCCCGGCTCCGGCTCGGTCCGGTAGTTCCAGTTGTTGTAGCGCTTGCGGAACAGGATGCCGGCGAACATCGGCACCCGGTAAAGCGGCATCCAGTCCCGGCCGCCGGCCTCAAGCACCAGCACGCGGACCGACGGGTCTTCGGATATCCGCGCGCCGAGAACGCAGCCCGCACTACCCGCGCCGACGACGATATAGTCGAACTTCCCGGCCATCCGGAAACAGCCGCCCGCCCAGCCCTGGCGTGCGGTCAATCCCTAGCGTTTGGTCAACGCGGACGCGGCCTGGGCGTCCCAGGCCTGGTCGGTGCGGTAGGTCGGCGGAATCTTGAGGCCCTTTTCCCGGTAATAGCGTGCCGCTCCCGGATGCAGGCCATGGGGCACGACTACCAGGGCGTTGTCGAGATTGACGGCATGCTTCATCCAGATCGCCGTGGCATGGGCCTCTTTGACATTTTTCCAGAACGCCCTGGTGATCCGGTAGACGACGTCTTCCGGCATGCTGGCGCGCACGCCGACGCCGACCAGTGCGCCGAGCGTCGTCACCGGCTCGGTGTTCACCATGTTCTCGCCGTAGAGCGTCGGATCGATTGTGCGGATGGTGCGCCCGGGCACCTTGAGCAACGGACCCTGTTTGGACACGTCGACCGACAGCAGGCGCAGCTTGTTGCTCAGTACGATCTGTTGAATTGCCGGGCTCGGCGCGTTGGCCGGAAAGACCAGGACGTCGAATTTCCTGTCCTGGAACGCCTGGATGGCAGCGCTCCAGCCCATGTTGACCTTGGTAAAGTCCTTGCCGGCCACCATGCCGGTCTGGCTCTTGATCATGAGCGCGACATTGCGCGTGGCCGCGCCGCCGGGCGGGCCGATAAAGACCTTCCTGCCCTTCAGTTGCTCCATCTTTTCGATGCCGGAATCGGCGTAGGTCACATAGTGATACGGGCCGATCTCATAGGTGAAGATGTGGCGGAGTTTCGAGGACAGCTCCTTGCCGTTCTTCAGCTTCCGGAACGGGCCGATTTGCTTTTCCATCAGCCACTGGCCGACCGGCCCCGGCATGAAGAAATCCATCTTGCCCCTGGCAGTCAAAAGCTGGTGGCGCATGCCGGTCCCGGTCGCCGAAACCTGGATTTCCACGCCCTTGACATACTTGTTCACAATGGTGGCAAACGCCGTGTTGATCGTGAACGGCGACATGCCCGGCGCCAGGCTGCCCATCTTATAGAAATCCTTGGCCTGCGCCGCGCCGGCACCGAGAGCGAAGGTAAGGCCGGCGACAAGTGCAACTCCGGTTTTCATCCGATTTCTCCTGAATCTCCGGCTCTCTTCCGCTCGATTCTGCCCGCCGGTTCAGGCGGGTCGGGGGGCTCCGGTGACCGTGGGCGGACGACCCAGCCGACAATATACAACAGGACACCAACGGCGAAAGCGGCAGCTTCGAGGGCGAACAGGGGATAGAGCATGGCGAAGCCGGCGCCGAGGCGCAGCACCCGGTAGATTGCCGCCAGCCGGCCGGTCGTATCGTAGCCGGCAAAGCCGGTGGCGATCAGCCAGATCGCCAGCAGCAGCCTCGCCACGACCCAGACCAATTCGAAGAAATCGAACCTGTCGACCAGCAGCAACGACGGGTTGAAGACGAAGACGAAGGGGATGACGAAGCTGACCAGCGATATCCGCACGGACTGGATCGCGGTCTCGAACGGCCTGGCGCCGGCGATCGGCGCGGCGGCATAGGCGGCGAGCGCAACCGGCGGGGTCAGCGACGACAGGGCGGCGAAGTAGAAAACGAACAGGTGGACTGCGAGCAATGTCACCCCGGCGTCCTCGCCGAGCTGGACGATCGCGGGCCCGAGGATCAGCACGATAATCAGATAGGCCGGCAGGGTCGGCAGGCCCATGCCGAGCACCAGCGAGCCCAACATGGCGAAGACGAAGGCAAGGAACAAGCTGCCCTCGCCGACCGATAGAAGCTGGGCGAAGCGGATGCCGACGCCGGTTTCGTTGACCACGCCGATGATGATGCCGATAGCGCCGACGGCTACCATGATCCGGGCGCACTGATAGCCGGAGTCGGCGAGCGCCCGGATATAGTCCCGCAAGTCGCCGCCGAGGACCGTCCTGCCGCGCGCGCGGGCCAGAAGGTCGAGCGCCAGGGAAATCAATAGCGCCACACCCATGGCGACCGCGCCGGCCAGCGCCGGCGAGCGGCCCTCGATCAAGACAACGATCAGCGCCAGGATCGGCAAGAGGAAACGCAGGGACTGCAACCAGTCGTCACCCGCCAGCTTCTCCCGCTCCGCTTTCGGGATCGGCTCGATATTCAGGCGGATCGCCTCGGCATAAACCTGTGCAAAAATGCTAATGTACTTGAACAGTGCCGGCAGCAGTGCGGCGGCGATCAGGATCAGGTAGGGCGTGCCGGTATAGTCGGCGACGAAGAAGGCCGCCGCCGCCATGATCGGCGGCGTCACCTGGCCGGAACAGCTCGCCGCCGCCTCGACCGCGCCGGCAAAGGGCGGGCTGAAGCCGCGTTTCTTGATCATCGGGATGGTGAACACACCGGTGCCGACCACATTGGCCATGGCGCTGCCGGACATGGTGCCGAACAGGGCGCTTGCCATGATCGCGGCGTGGGCCGGCCCGCCGCGGATGGCGGCCGTCGCGGCGAAGGACATCTTGAGCAGAACAGCGCCGGCGCCAGACGCTTCGAGGATCGCACCGAAGACAATGAAAATCAGCACGAGGTTGGCGACGATGCTGGCGGGTCGCCCGAAAACCCCGTCCTGGCTGTACCAGGTCGTGCGTATGATCTCGACCGGATCGATCCCGGCATGCTGAAGGATCGAGGGCAGATCGCGGCCCAGCACGGCATAGAGGACGAACAGCACCGTCACGAGCATCAGCGGAACGCCGAAGGTGCGCCGCGTCAGCTCCAGAATCACCAGCAGGCCGAAATAGCCGGTCAGGATGTGGGACGCCTCGAAATCGAACACGCCGTCCCACAGCTCGTCCGCCGTGATCCAGAACCAGTAGACGGTAATCAGGAACCCGACTAGAAGGACACCGTCGATCGTCCAGTACAGCGCGCGGCGGGTTGCGGACGCGGCCGGGTATTTCACCGCCAGCGGTTCGATGAACAGCACGATCAGGCAGGAAATCGCGATCGCGCCGAGCCGGAGAAGGTTCTCGTCGATCAGTGCCAGGACGACGACATAGAGGGTCAACGCCGCCAGCAGCAGCGCCAGCGCCCGCCCGATCCGCGTGCTCAGAAGGCCGAGCCTCAACGCCGCCAAACCGTCCTCCCGGTTGCGCCCGCCTTATCGCGGCGCGTCGGTCTCCCGTTGCAGCGGGAGCCCAGCCCTGGAACCCAGCCCGGGAAACTGAATGTCGGATAGTGCGCCCCGAGGCGCTACGCCGCTGCGGAAACGCCCCACACGCGCCGGGCAAATTTGGGATAGGGATCGGCAATAACGGGCGCCACGGTCTCGCGCAGGATGGATAGCGTCTGCCCGTCCGGCGCGGCTGTTTCCGTCACCGCTTCGGGGACGTCGAAATCGAAGCCGGTGTTATCGCGCACTTCCTCGAGTGTATGGCCGGGATGGACGCTGGCCAGCGCGAACCGCGCCCGTTCCCGGTCGAAGCGGAACAGGCACAGGTCCGTCACCAGGGCGTAAGGTCCGCCGGGCCGGTGGACGTTGGGCGGGCTAACGCCCGGCGCGCTGATGAAATCGACCGATTCGACCATGGTGCGCCGGGAATGCTCGAGCCGGAACAGGATGACCTTCGGCACCATGAAATAGAGATAGGCGCTACCGAACGAGCCGGACCAGCGCACCTTCTGCTGCGGATAGCCGTCTCCGACGCCGACCAGGTTGATGTTGGCGCGGCCGTCTATCTGGCCGCCGGACAGGAAAAAGGCGTCGACCCGGCCCTGACCGGCGCTGTCGAACAGGTCGACGCCGCCGTCGGTCCGGAATTCGGGGATCGTGGTGCCGATGATCGAGACGCGGGTGCGCCCGCCGGCCTCTCGGTCGCGGTGCCGACGCAGCAGGGCGGCCGAGCCGGGGATCGGCGAGGACACGCCGACGGCGATATGGCCGCAGCCTTCGAGCAGACCGGCGATTGCCGCGATCAGCAGCTCTTCGAGGACATAGTCGGCAGACATGAGGCGCTATTCGGCGGCGACGGCCGGCGCCCTGCCGTAGACGGTCTCTTCGAGCCAGGCAACGAAGCCTTCCTCGGTCTTCGCCATGCCGGCATAGGCCGCGAACCGGTCGGCATCGTCGTCATACAGGCCGGTCACGCCATAGGGCCACGCGCCCCGCTCGGCGACCGCCACGCCGCCGATATACATTTCGGAGATCGTTGCCGGCGCCAGCGTCTCGTCCTGCAGCAGGTTGCCGTCGTGCAGCCTCTCGCAGGTCACCAGCGCCTTGCGGGCGGCATGGGCCATGACCTTGAGTTCGGCATGGCGGCCGATCCAGACGTTGCCGAACCGGTCGGCCAGCGGCACATGGAACAGCGCGATATCCGGCACGATCGCCGGCAGCGCCACGATGGGATCGGCGGCGGCGAAGGGATTGTCGATGACCCGGTAATCGTCCCGGTGCCGGACGATGTCGGAGCCGATCAACCCGCGCAGCGGCATGAAGGGAATGCCCTTCTCGCCCGCCTGCAACCCGGCATAGACGGCCGGGCAGGTGCTGTCGATCACCCGGACCGTCCCCGCCTTCACGGCACGGCCGAAGCATGGCGCCTGGCCGTATTCGCTCAGGGTCACGCCGCTGGTCTCGACCGTCGCCACGCAACCGGCGCCGATCAGCATGTCGGCCTGGAGCCCGCTGGTCGGCACGGTCACCAGATGCAGGTCCCGCACGCCGCGCCGGATCAAGGCAGCAGTCGCCGCCATCGCCGCGCAGCCGCCTTCGGCCTTGAACACGGCAACTTTGGCGCCATCCGGCACTTCGGCGGCGAGCCGGTCGACATTGGCGAGAAGGACGTCCGACATGGCGGGACTCCGGTTCAATCTTGCGTCGGCGCCAGTGTGGCAGGCTCAGGCGCGAAGCTCAATGGCTGCGGATGGGTGGGTTAGCCGACACTTCCTGACATTCTCCCTGGTCGTCATCCCGACCGACCGCAGGGAGCGGAGGGATCTCAGCTCGATCTATCCGACATGACCCCGAGTTCTGCGACGAGATTCCTTGTATCTCATCGAACAGTCACCGGTGTTATGGTTCCGGTGGCGGAAGCGGGCGGGAGACCGGCCTCTCGCGCCGCCAGCCGTTGCAGGCGGGTGAGCGGCCGGTCGCGGATGCCGTATTCCGCCAAATGGGCGAGCGTGTTGTCGAGATAGGCCCGGGTCGTGCCGAGCGGCCCTTCGGCATGGGCCAGCGCCGCCACGACCTCGGCTTCCGGCGGCCGGCCGGCATAGCGCGGATGGGCCGGCTCGATCAGGAAGGTGATCGCATCCACCGGTCCGTCGCCGGTCGCAAGGCGGACCCAGCGCGCCCGGTAGGCGCCGCCGAACATCTCGCGCCGCCAGACGATCCCGATTTCCTCGGCGACCGAACCGGCGGCGATCCGGAAGGCCATGCCGACGCAGGAACCGCCGGGCTCCAGGCCCAGCATCATGCCGGGTCGCTCGGGCGTACCGCGCCCGAGATGAGTCCACAGGCAGAAGCGCCGGTGATAGCCGTGCAGCCGCGCGATGCGCTGCTCGACATAGTGGATCGCCGGATTCCAGATCAGCGAGCCGTAGCCGAAAATCCAGACATCGCCGCCCGGATCGGGATGGGCAGCCAACGTTTCCCGCCACGACGCTTCGAGCTGCTCGTCAGACCAGACCGGCTGACCGGGGTTGTTCGCCCGGATGTAATCGCGCAGCGCACCGCTGAGGATAACCTCGCGGGTCAGCTGGAATTCGCTCGCATCGGCGTCGCGCATCGGCGGGGGCTTTTCTTCGCGATGGATATGGAGAGGAATGAGGCCTTATAGGCGAGGACGGATCGGCCGTCATCCGGCGCGGCCGGACGGTCGCCCATGACGAAATCGCAGGTATCAGATGCGGATCGTCGCGGCTTCGTTGCGGATCGCGCGCAGGACGGAGAAGGCGGTGAGGCTGGAGGTCTTGGGATTGTCCGGCAGCGGCTTGCCTTCCATGCGTAGCGCCATCCTGCCGAACGCGCCCTCGGCCTCGATCTCGTGGACGTTGCCGGGCGCGGCCGGGTCGGCGACGATGCGCACCGCCGTGCGGTCGAAGCCGGCGCCGGCCAATGCCACGGTCGCCGCGACGTTGGCGTTCTTCGGATAGGTCCGCGCCGCTTCGTCGGCCGGGCCCTCGTAGAGGGTGATAGGCTGGTCCAGCCGGTCGAGATTGCACAGGGCCTCGCCGGGGGTGCCCTTCCAGGCGGCCGGCGGCTTGCGCGAGGTGTAGGTGACGCGCTCCAGCCCGCCCTGGCGCGCTGCCGCCAACGCGTCGATCCCGCCGACCGCGCCGGGCGCGATCTCGGCCGTGCCGCCGCCTTCGTTCGCAGCCTGCTCCAGGGCAGCCAGCAAGGCCCGGTCCGCCAGCGCGCCGACCGAGACGACCAGCAGCCGATGGCTGGTGCGCAAAGCCGGCGCGCCATGCTCGCCGAGCGCGCCGTGGCCGGCCGCCTCGACGATCAGGTCCAGCGGCTCGGCCAGCGACGCGATGCGATCGGTCACCTGAATGGCGGGGCCGAGCGCGGCCTGCGTCTCCGCCACCCGCGCCGGGCGGACAATGACGGCGCCGATCCGGCAATTCTCGTCACCGGCCAAAGCGCCCACCGTGTAGCGCCCGATCGCGCCGTAGCCGACGATGGCGACAGTCGTTTGCGCCCGGCCGGTCATGATTTTTGGCTCTTCTCCGTGTCGCGCACCGGCGGGCCGGCGAAGGGCCGGGCGAACGGGCCGATACCGTCCATATCGACCTCCAGCACCGCCGGGCCGTCGCCTTCCAGCGCCTTCGGCAGCGCCTGCCGGAATGCTTCGACGCTGGCGGCCTTCAGATGGCGCACACCCATGCTCTTGCACAGGGCGACGAAATCCGGTGTCAGCAGGTCGGCATAGTGCCGCCGGCCGCCGTACCGGGCATCCTGGATGTTGCGGATCACGCCGTAGCCACCGTCGTTCATCAGCAGGATCGTGACCGGCGCCCGCTCCTGCGCCAGCGTCGCCAGTTCGCCGAGACTGAGGGCGAAACCGCCGTCGCCGAGCAGAGCGACCGTGCGGCGGCCCGGCTCGGCGAGCGCCGCGCCGATTGCCATCGGCAGGCCCTGCCCGATCGCCCCGCCAAGCGAATGCACGCCCTGGCGCGAGCCGGTCAATGGCACCGCCCGGTTGCCCCAGATGCTGTTGGAGAGGGTGATGTCGCGCACCCAGGGCGACCCGGCCGGGAAATGCGCCTTCACGGCCTCCAGGACTGCGCTCCAGCAATCGCCGAGATTCGCCCTCAGGCCGGCCTCCGCCGCCTGCCGCGCGGCGGCGAGGTCAGCGGCGAATGCCGGATCGATGCGCAGCCGCCCGGTCAGCCGGTCGGCCAGCCCGCCGAGCGCCGCCACGGCATCGCCCCGGACGAAGTGCGCAGAAGCGTAGCCCCGCCCGTCCGTCGACGGATCGCAGTCGACGCGCCAGCGATTGTCCGGCAGGCCGAGCTTCCATTTCAGGGTCTCGTTGCCGCGCAGCCGCGAGCCAGCGACGGCCAAGAGATCGCAAGACCCGTAGAAAGCCTCGACCGGCGGGGCGGCGTTGAAGGCGCCGAGCGTCATCGGATGGGTCTCCGGCACGACGCCGCGGCCGTTGGTGCGGGTGACGATGCCGACACCCATATCGGCAAGGCGCAGGGCCGCCGAGTCCGCGCCGCGCGCCCCGCCGCCGAGCCACAACACCGGCCGGCGCGCGCCGGCGACCGCTTCCGCCAGCGCATCGAGATCGGCCGGCGACGGCCGCGTGCGGACGATTCTCGCCGGAGCCAGCGTCTCTGGAATTTCAACCGCCGCCGATTGGACGTCTATGGGAATTTCGACGCTGACCGGGCCCATTGGCGGGGTCAGCGCGATTTTCGCAGCCTCGCGCAGGACATAGAGCGCCTCTTCCGGCGCGCCGACCCGGAAAAACGCCTTGGAGACGCCCTTCAGCATGGTCGGCTGGTCCGGCGCCTCGTGGATATAGCCCCAGCCGCGGTCCAGCCATTCGCGCTCGATCTGGCCGGTCAGATGGAGCACCGGCGAACCGGCGGTCCGGGCCTCGACGAGGCTGCCCGCGGCGTTGCCGGCCGCCACGCCGGTCGAGGTGACGCCGACGCCGAGGCCGCCGGAGACCCGGGCGAAGGCATCGGCCATGTTGAGCGCCCCGGCCTCGCCGCGCGCCGGCACGAACCGCATCCGGTTGCCGCGCGCGAAGGCGTCGAGGATCGGCATGTTGTGGATCGAGATGACGCCGAACGCCGTTTGCACCCCGCAAGCGTTGAGAAAAGCGGCGACCAGATCGCCGACCGTCGGAGATGCGTCAGGCAAAGCGGGAAATCCCGCCGGAGACTTCGAGCGACGCGCCGGTGATGTAGGCGGCGGTCGGCGAGGCCAGATAGACGACCGCCGAGGCCGCCTCCTCCGGCGCGCCGAGCCGGCCCAGGGGAATGTTCTTGTCTGACGCCAGCGCCGCCCGCCACTCGTCGCGCGTCTGCGCCCGGTCGGCCCGCGCCTCGAAGCGGCGCTGCCATTGCCCCGAATCGACCAGCCCTAGCAGGATGGCGTTCACCCGCACCCGGTCCGGCGCGAACTCGATACTGAGGGACTTGACCAGATTCTGGACCCCGGCGCGCAGGGCCGCGGTGCAGACCATGTGCGGCTCCGGCTGGCGCGCGAGCAGGGAATTGACCACGACGATGCTGCCGGCATCGCTCTCCTGCAACGCCGGCAGGAAGGCGCGGGTCGGCCGGATAACCGAGAAGAACTTCAGGTCGAACTCGTCGCGCCATGCCTCGTCATCGGTATCGGCGAACGTGCTGACCCGGCCCTGCCCGGCATTGTTGACCAGAATGTCCAGTCCGCCGAAGGCGTCCAGCACCCGCTCTCGCATCGCCGCGACCGCGGCTTCGTCCCGCACGTCGCAGACGATGGGCAGCAAGGCTTCGCCGAACCGCGCCTGCAGGGGCGCGGCAGCGGCGTCCAGCCGGTCCGCATCTCGACCACACAGGGCGACCTGCGCGCCGTCCTCGAGCAGCAGCCTTACCGTCGCGAGGCCGATGCCCGACGAACCGCCTGTCACCAGCGCCTGCTTGCCCGCCAGTCCCAGATCCATCAGGCGGCTCCTGTCAATGAGTCGGCAAATTCCGCCAGCAGGCGATTGAACGCGTCCGGAGTCTCGATATAGGGCAGGTGCCCGGCGCCCGGGATCAGCGTGAAGCTGGCCTGAGGCCGACTGGCGGCAATCTCGCGGTTGGTGTCGGGCGGCGTCACCCGGTCCTCCGCGCCGCAGACGACGGCCATCGGCCCCTCGTAGCCGGCGACCTCGGCCATCAGATCGCCCATCGAGAGCGCCCACGCCGCCCGCCGATAGCCGACCGGCCGGATTTCCGCGGTGATCCCGGCGACCGTGTCGCGCAATTCCTCGGGCACGCCGGGCGCCAGCAGGTTGCCGGCGCGCGCCTGCGCCATGTCTTCGACGCCCAGTCGTTCCAAAGGCTCCAGCCGCGCTCGTAATTTGGCCTCCCGCTCCTCTGCGGAAAGGCGGCCGTGGCCCTGGGCGGCGTCGGACAGGAACAGGCCGGCGGCCCGCTCGGGTGTAATATTGGCGAAAGCGCTGGAAAACAGCGCGCCCAGGGAATTGCCGCACAGGATGGCGCGATCGATCCCCAACGCATCGAACAGGTCGCGCAGGATCAGCGCATAGTCGTGCGGCTCCGGCGTCTCGCTATCCACGTCGGTCGATTGCCCGTAGCCCGGCGCGCCCCAGGCGATGACCCGGTAGCGGCCGGCAAACGCCGGAAACTGGTGGATCCAGCCGCGCGAGGCCGAACCGATGCCGTGCAGCAAGAACAGGACCGGCCCCTCGCCCACCTGGCGGATTTCGACTTGGCGGCTTCCGATCCGGATGATTTCGATTTCGGGAAGAGACATCGCTAGTTGAACACAAACCCCCCGTTGACGGGCAGCACTTGCCCGGTGACGAATGCGGCACCTTCGGACAACAGATACATCACCGCGCCGACGACATCTTCCGGATGTTGCGCCCGCGGCATCGCGCGGCCCGAGACGTAGAGGTCCTTGCGCTCCTGCGCCACATCTTCGGTCGCTTCGACCATGACCAGGCCGGGCGCGACCGCGTTAACGGCGATGCCGTCCGGGCCGAGTTCGCGCGCCAGCGAGCGGGTCATCGCGATCACGGCGCCCTTGCTCGCCACATAGTGCAGCAGCTTCGGCGCGCCCCACAGCGCGGTGTCGGAAACCATGTTGACGATGCGTGCGCCGCCCTGGGCCTTGCGCAGCAGCGGCGCCAGTTCCTTCACGGCAAGCCAGGCGCCGCGGACGTTGACCGCCATCACCCGGTCCCAGGCCTCGACGTCGATCTCCTCGAAGGTCTTGCCGCCGATTCCGGTCGCGATGGCGCCGTTGTTGACCAGCCCGTCCAGATGTCCGTAACGGTCGGCGATGTCGCGCGCGAGCGCGGCGACGCTCTCCGGATCGCCCAGATCGAGCGGAACGAAGGGCGCATCGACGCCGCGATCCGACAAGGCGGCAGCGGTTTCCCGTCCCCGCTCCTCGACAAGTTCGGCGACGATGACCGTAGCCGCACCTTCCGCCGCAGCGGTTTCGGCAAAGGCCCGCCCAAGCCCGCGCCCGGCGCCGGTGACCGCCACGATCCTGCCGTCTAGGAGGCCCATCGGGACATCTCTGCAAGACTGCAGTAGCCGAGTTCGGCAATAGAAACGGTGCAGTCCTGCTCCCCCTCCCCTTGGGGGAGGGGGTTGGGGGGGGGGGTATGCGGCGGGGGGGGGGG
>FZLR01000077.1 GCA_900197615.1 Rhodospirillaceae bacterium Spongia-Bin9 | reverse complement strand
AAGCGGCGCGGGATCCGCTGGTGCGCGCCGTGCTCGACCGGTTCGAAGGCAGCACGCTGACCGGTGTTTCCGGGCTGCCCGCCCGGGACGGCTCCGAACCCGGCGGCCGTTCCGATCCGGGAGGAGAGACGGCATGAAAAATTTCGGCGACCTGATGAAGCAGGCCGGCCAGATGCAGGCCAAACTCGAATCTATGCAGCAGGAACTGGCCGAAACGCAGCACGAAGGCCGGGCCGGTGCGGGGCTGGTAACGGTCACGATAAACGGGCGCAACGAAGTAACGTCGGTCAGGATCGATCCTTCCGCGGCGGTGGCCTCGGAGGTCGAGGTGCTGGAAGACCTGATCGTCGCCGCCTTCGCCGACGCCAGAACGAAGGTCGAGGCGCACCAGCAGGAAGAAATGTCGAAGTTGACCGGAGGGCTGAACCTTCCCGGCGGCTTCAAGCTGCCCTTCTGACGGGTTCTCCATGGCCGGCGCGGAAATCGAGCGGCTGATCCGGCTTCTGGCGAAACTGCCGGGGCTCGGGCCGCGCAGCGCGCGCCGGGCCGCCCTGCATATGGTCAAGCACAAGGACCGGACCATGGCGCCCCTCGCCCGCGCCATGACGGAAGCGGTCGAAAAGGTCGGCGCCTGCACCCGGTGCGGCAATGTCGATACCGCCGACCCCTGCGGAATCTGCGCCGATCCTCGCCGCGATCCGGCTGTGCTGTGCGTCGTCGAGGAGGTCGGCGACCTGTGGGCGATGGAACGCGCGGCCGTGTTCCGGGGTCGCTATCATGTGCTCGGCGGCGCCCTGTCGGCGCTCGACGGTGTCGGCCCGGACGAATTGCGCATCCCCGCGCTGGTGCGGCGGGCGTCCGAGCCGGCGGTCGGCGAGGTCATCCTGGCGACCAACGCCACCGTCGAGGGCCAGACCACCGGCCACTATATCGCCGACCGGCTGGCCGATGCCGGGGTGACGGTGACGGCGCTGGCCCACGGCGTGCCGGTCGGCGGCGAGCTCGACTATCTGGACGACGGCACGCTCAGCGCCGCGATGAAGGCGCGCCGGGCGCTTTAACCGAATTGGGCGTAGCGCCTATCCGGTGTAGCGGCGCCAGCCCTCGCCTTCCCAGCCGAACCCGAAATGCGCCGGGTGCAGGATTTCGGCGAGGATTTCCAGCGATTCGGCGAGGCGCGGGCCGGGCCGGTTGAAAAACCGGTTGCCGTCGGTAACGAACACCCGGCCATTCTTCACGGCGCGCAGCCCGGTCCAGCCCGGCTGCGCCGTCAGCGCCGGCATTTCGGCGACGCTGCGCTCGATATCGAAACCGCAGGGCAGGACGACAATAACTTCCGGATCGGCCCCGCGCAGATCCTCCCACGATATCCAGGGCGCCTTGCCGCCGGCCTCGCCGAACAGGTTGCGCCCGCCGGCCATGTCCACCAGTTCCGGCATCCAGTGACCCGCCGCCATCGGCGGATCGATCCATTCGACGGTGGCGACCGAGGGCCGCTCCGGCAGCGCCGCCGCGCACACCGCGATGCCGCTCATGCGCGATTGCAGTTCGGCGACAAGGGTCTCGGCCGCGTCGCCGGCGCCGAGCGCCGCGCCGACCCGGCGGATATCCGTCCACAAATCGTCGAGGCCGTTCGGCTTGCAGGAAACGATCCTGGTTTCGATGCCGGTCCAGTCGCAGACAGCGGCTTCGACGTCGGCGAGGCTGGCGCCGCAGACTTCGCACTGGTCCTGGGTGACGATCGCATCGGGCCGGAGGTCGCGCAGCAGGTCGGCGTCGATGCCGTAGATCGCCAGCCCGTCGCGCACGAGATCTTTCACCCGCCGGTCGATTTCGGCACTGGCGCCGCCGAGTTCGAATTGCGGCGCGGTCAGGACCGGCAGCGACTCGATGCCCGGCGGGTAGTCGCATTCGTGGGAGCGGCCGACCAGGTCGGCGCGACGGCCGAGGGCGCAGACGATTTCGGTGGCGCTGCAGATCAGGGAGACGACGCGCACGGCACGGCAGCCTTTTCCGGGGCGGTCAGCCCCGACAGTGGCGACAGTGCCGCCGTCTGGCAAGCCCGATCTCATGCCAGCGCGCGCTCCGGCCGGCCGGAGAGCGCCTCACCACCGCCGATCGACCGCAATCCGGTCGAATACGGCATCGACGGAGACGAGGGCGCAATTTTCCAGCAGCGCCTGGGCCGCCAGCAGCCGGTCCCAGGGATCGCGGTGCTCCCATTCGAGCAGGGCGGCATATTCCGCATGGTCGTGGCCGATGGCCAGCTCCTCGACCGCGTTGCGCCGGAGCGCCGCCCGCAACTCCTGCGGCGGCAGTATAACGCGCCGCCGCCTGGCCTTCAGTTCGATTTCGTAGATCGACACCGCGCTGACCAGCAACGCGTTCGTTCGGTCGACGATCAGCTGCCGGGCCGGGCCCGACAGCCGTGAACTGCCGGTCAGCCACCAGTAGACGGCATGGCTGTCGAGCAGAAACCTCACGAAGCTTCCGGCGGGCCGCGCCAGATGCCGAGTGCGTCGGTGTAGTCGCCAGCGTCGATCGCGGCCTGTTCCGCGTCGTCGGAGTCGAACAGGTCGTCCGGCAGGCGGAGGCGCCGGAGCGGCGCGCTCTCGCGCTCTGCCGTTTCGGCGGGCGGCAGGATCCGGGCCTGCGGCTCGCGACCCCGCGTAATCAGGATTTCTTCGCCGGCCTTGGCCCGCGCCAGCAATTCGGAGAAGCGGCTGCGCGCCTCGGCGATCTTGAAAATGGCGGAAGGCATGGCTCGAACCCGTTGTCCCGGCTGGAGATGTCCTGCAAGCGGCCGGCGGCGAACCGAAGACCGGATTCCCGCCGGAGCCGAATCTTATGTACAACCGACATGTACAAAAACAAGCCCTGCCGCGACTGCCGGCGCGCGGCTTTCCGGCCGGGCCGAATGCAATCGAACCCGTCATTTCGACCGGAGCCCCGGATTCAATCCGGGGCGCAGTGGAGATGTCTCTCCGCAACGGCGCTTCGACCGGCGCACCGCGCAGGAAAGTATCTCCGCTCAGCGATCCTTTGGATCGCTGCGGTCTATTTGACGAAAGAGGGATATGGCCGGCCGCTCAGCGCGGCGCCATGACCATGGTGATCTGGCGGCCTTCGAGCTTCGGGAACTGTTCGACCTTGGCCTGTTCGTCCAGCGCGTCGCGGACTTTTTCCAGCAGCACCAGGCCGAGTTCCTGGTGCGCCAGCTCGCGGCCGCGGAAACGCAGGGTGACCTTCACCTTGTCGCCTTCGCCGAGGAATTTCGTAATGGCGCGCATCTTCACGTCATAGTCGTGCGTGTCGATGTTCGGGCGCATCTTGATTTCCTTGACCTCGATGGTCTTCTGCTTCTTGCGGGCCTCGTTCTTCTTTTTCTGCTTTTCGTATTTCAGCTTGCCGTAGTCGATGATCTTGCAGACCGGCGGCTCGGCGTTGGGCGAAACCTCGACCAGATCGAGGCCGGCGTCCGCGGCACGGTTGCGGGCCTCATCCGTCGGCACAACACCGACCTGAGTTCCCTCCTCGTCGATCAGGCGAACCGTGGGGACACGGATCATGTCGTTGATGCGCGGGCCTTCGTGGACCGGCGCAATGGGACCGATTGGGCGTCGTATGAGCTGTCTTCCTTTCGTCTTCGCTTACGCCGGGCCGGCCACCGACCCGGCACACACCGATATCAGCGCCCCGCACGATCCGGAGCACTGTCGATACTGAAAACCTTGCCTATTTTTGGATCGGAGACGCGGCGTCTTGCGTAAGTGTATCGACAGCGGCTTCCAAGGCAAGCACTTCCTGCGTTTTTCCGCCCAATCGGCGCAGGGAAACCGTGTTTTCCGCCGCTTCCGTCCGGCCGACAACGGCAATCACCGGAATTTTGGCCCTGGAATGCTCGCGGACCTTGTAGGTGATCTTCTCGTTGCGCAGATCGGTTTCCACCCGCAGGCCGGCCGCCGCCAGTTTCCCGGCAACCCGTTCGGCATACGAGTCGGCGTCGCTCACGACCGTGGCGACCGCGATCTGGACCGGCGCCAGCCACAGCGGCAGGCGGCCGGCGTTTTCCTCGAGCAGGATGCCGATGAAGCGCTCGAACGAGCCCAGGATGGCGCGGTGCAGCATGACCGGCCGGTGCTTCTCGCCGTCCTCGCCGACATAGGAGGCGTCCAGCCGCTCCGGCAGCACGAAGTCGACCTGCAGCGTGCCGCACTGCCAGTCGCGCCCGATCGCGTCGCGCAGCACGAATTCCAGCTTGGGGCCGTAGAAGGCGCCTTCGCCCGGGTTCATCTCAAAGGGGATGCCGGCCGCCTCGACCGCCTGCATCAGCGCCGCCTCGGCCCGGTCCCAGGTCGCGTCGTCGCCGGTGCGCACCGGCGGACGGTCGGCGAACTTGATCGCCACATCCTCGAAGCCGAAGTCGCGATAAACCGAAGACAGCAGGTCGCAGAAGGCCTTGGCCTCAGCGTTGATCTGTTCCGGCGTGCAGAAAATATGCGCGTCGTCCTGGGTGAAGGCGCGCACCCGCATCAGGCCGTGCAGCGCGCCCGAGGGCTCGTTGCGGTGGCAGGCGCCGAACTCCGCCATGCGCAATGGCAGGTCGCGATAGCTGACGATGCCCAGATGGCGGAAAATCTGGACGTGGGCCGGGCAGTTCATCGGCTTGAGCGCCAGGATCCGTTCGCGCTCGTCGTCGGCCGTGAACATATGCTCGCGGAACTTCTCCCAATGGCCGGAGCGCTCCCACAGCACCCGGTCGATCATCTGGGGCGTCCTGACCTCGACATAGCCGGCCCGCTCCAGCCGCGCGCGCATATACTCTTCGCACAGGCGGTACAGCGTCCAGCCATGGGGATGCCAGAACACGCTGCCCACCGCCTCTTCCTGGATGTGGAACAGCGCCATTTCCCGCCCCAGGCGGCGATGGTCGCGCCGTTCGGCTTCCTCCAGCAGGTGCAGATAGGCCTTCAGCTCCTTCTCGCTGCGCCAGGCCGTGCCGTAGATGCGCTGAAGCTGCGGGTTGGCGGCGTCGCCGCGCCAGTAGGCGCCGGCCACCTTCATCAGCTTGAAGGCCTTCGGCAGCTTGCCGGTCGAGGGCAGGTGCGGGCCGCGGCACAGGTCCGTCCATGCGCCCTGGCGGTATACCGTCAGCTCTTCGCCCGGCGGAAGCTCGCCGACCCATTCGGCCTTGAAGCGCTCGCCGGCCCGCTCGAAATGGGCTGTCGCCGCGTCGCGGTCCCAGACCTCGCGCACGATCTCCTCGTCCCGGTCGACGATCTCGCGCATCTTCGCTTCGATGGCCTCGAAATCGTCCGGCGTGAAATGTTCTTCCCGGTGGAAGTCGTAATAGAAGCCGTCCTCCGTCGCCGGACCGAAGGTGATCTGCGTGCCCGGATAAAGCTCCTGCACCGCCTCGGCCAGCACATGGGCGGCGTCGTGCCGGATCAGCTCCAGCGCATCCCGATCCTTGAGCGTGACGATTTCGACCGCTGCGTCCGCCCCGATCGGGCGGGCGAGATCGCGCAGTTCGCCGTCGACCCGGACAGCCAGCGCCGCCTTGGCGAGGCCCGGCCCGATCGAGGCCGCGACCGCCGCGCCGGTCACCGGCGCCGGAAATTGCCGGACGCTGCCGTCGGGCAGGGAGATATCGATCGTCCGCTCTGCGGCGCTCAGGTCCGCCCCCCGTACGCTTGTGGCGGCCGGTTGGGCCGCCGGTTCGGCCGGGGGTTGTGTCTGGTGGTCCGCCATCGTCTCGTTCGTTCTTCCCGCTCCGGGGAGCGCTGTTGTCCTCAAAGGTATCCCCGGCCGCAAGGCATCAAAAAACCCTCCGGGCGTCTGCCGGGAGGGTCGCTTGTCCAGGCAACCGATGCACCGGACGTCACGGCCCTCCGCAGGAGGTCCCGGTGGTCGTCTCAAGCATGGTCGTCCGCGCCGTCATGGGCGGGAATATCGAAGCGTCGGCCGGCCGTGTCAAGGTCGTCTGCACCGCGTTTGGCGCCTACTGCCGAAATCCGCGATCCTGCTCGCAGTCGGCGGCCGCTGACCGGGCGGTGCAAGCCGGGGTATTTCGTCAACG
Source organism: Rhodospirillaceae bacterium Spongia-Bin9 (assembly GCA_900197615.1). Taxonomy (GTDB): domain Bacteria; phylum Pseudomonadota; class Alphaproteobacteria; order Bin65; family Bin65; genus Bin65. Next base: position 10,346 of record FZLR01000077.1, on the reverse strand, counting down.
GTCGCCTTCTCCAGAGTGCCGTCCCTTCAGCCGCCGTTCATAGAGCATCGCATACCGCAGCCAATGATTATACGCAGTGGTAATGGAGAGCAGATAACCGTAGCCCCCTTCCCGCCACCGCCCGCGCAGCACATAATTTCGGAAGAAGAACAACGGTAAACCGAAATAGACCTTGAACGCGATTGCGGAGCGCCTCCCTTCGTCCAGGTGCCGAATTCTCTGCGCCTCGGCGCTGCTCTGCTTGCGTGAAAGGTGTCCGATATCCTCGAACGGATAGTGCAGCAGCGCGCCGCTGAGCCGGCGGGTTCTGAGCCTGTCGGGAATCTTCAATTGGTCCCAAGCGCCGTCGGCCGGCATGCGCACCTTCCGCCGATCATAAAGTTTTGCGCGGCGCGGCGCGCGAGCCTTTCGCCAGACGCGCCCGGCTGGATCGACGTAGACGAGAGGGAGGCTGAATACGTCCGCGTCGGGATCGCCGGTTTCGAACAGCTCCCCAATTTCATGTGCCAGTTCGTCGGTGACGATTTCGTCGGCGTCCAGGTCGAGCAGCCAGTCGTGTTGGCATACCTCTTCGCCGATACGCTTTTGATGGCCTCCGCCCAGCCATGCCTGCTCGACGACCCGTGCCCCTTCGGCTTCCGCCAACGCGACCGTGCCGTCCGCGGAGCCCGAATCGACAACGACGACTTCGCGGGCAACGAGGAACGCGGCGCGAACGGTCGCTGCGATCCGCTTTTCCTCATTTAGGGTGCGGATGTAGCAGGACACCGGCGGTCGCTCATTGCCGCTCGCTGACCGTGATTCTTCGGAAATCGCCCCCTCCCAGGGTCACGCCGTCCGTCTTTCGACCCAGCGTTCCATAAACCGTTCGGGCCGTCGAGAGCGTCGCGCACCGCCATGTTTGCGGGGCACTATCGCTGCAATGCCGCCGCGTTACGCTCCCGCACCAATTCCGCATACACCTCCAGCGTGCGGGCCGTCATGACCTGCTTCGAGAAATTGCGCCTGATGTTGGCGGCCGCCGTTCGCGCCATGCGCTGCCGGTCGGCCGGAGTCATCGAAAGCGCGGCATCGAGCGCCTGCGCCAGCGCGCCGGCGTCGCCCGGCGGCGTCAGCCAGCCGGTCCTGCCGGGCAGCACGGTTTCCCGCGCGCCGCCGTGGTCGGTCGCGATCACCGGCCGGCCCATCGCCTGGGCCTCCGCGGCGACCCGCCCGAACGCCTCCGGCTGGGTCGAGGCGCTGACCACGACATCGGCGAGCATGTAGGCGGCCGGCATGTCGTTGCAGTGGCCGACGAACCGGACGGCGCCTTCGAGGCCGAGCCGGCGGACCCGTTTCAGCAATTCGTCGCGATAGCCCGGCCGGCCCGCGTCCGCCCCGATCAGCAGCGCAACCGCGCCTTCGCGCTGCAGCAGTACCAGAGCGTCGATCAGAACGGCGTGACCCTTCCATCGCGCAAATCGCCCGGGCAGCATCGCGACCGGGACACCGTCGGGCAACTGCCACGCCTCCGCCAGCTGGACGATCCGCGCTTCGGAGACCGCCCGGACGTCGAACAGCTCGAGGTCGACTCCGCGATGGATCGGGACGACCCGCTCCGGCGGCGTCCGGTAACGCCGGACCACATGGTCGGCGATATAGCCGGATATCGCGATCGTCCGGTCGCCGGAGGCCATGACCCGGTTCCAGGCTTTCTTCAGCGGAAAGCCGGCGCCGTAGACGCCGTGGAAGGTCGTGACGAAGGGGATGCCGGTTCGCCGCGCCGCCATGCGCGCGCTCCAGGCCGGCGCCCGCGACCGCGCATGCACGATATCGACCTTCTCCCGGCGGATCAGCGCCGCGAGCCGGCCGGCGTTGTGCAGGATGCGTCCCGGCGTCTTGCGGTCGACGGGCATTGCCACATGCTCCGCGCCCGCCCGTTTCAGCTCGGCTTCCATCCGCCCGCCGGCCGAGGCGACGATCGCCCGCCCTCCCGCCGCTACGATGGCGGCTGCGACATCGACCGTGCCGCGCTCGACCCCGCCGGTCTCCAGCCGGGGCAGGACCTGGAGCACAGTGAGGCCGAAGCCTTCGTGCGGGACAGATGAACTTGTGCCCGGCTTGTCCATCCCCGTCCGTCATGCTTTCGTGCGCCGTTCCCGCCCGCTGCCGCCAAGCGGCGCCGGGCGTCCGGGACCGAAGGAAATTGCCGTGGACGCACCCGGTACCTTATCGCGCGCCAGCGATGGCGCGACAATCGCCTATCGCCGGACAGAGGGCCGCGGCGCGGCGGCCTCTCCGGCGGTCGTTTTCCTGCCCGGCTTCCGCTCCGACATGGAGGGCGGCAAGGCGCTGGCTCTCGAGGCCTGGTGCCGGGCCGAGGGCCGGGGCTTCCTCCGGTTCGACTATACCGGCCACGGCCTGTCGTCCGGTTCCTTCGAGGAAGGGACGATCGGCCAGTGGGCCGACGACGCCGTCTTCGCCATCGAAGCGCTGACGTCCGGCCCGCTGGTGCTGGTCGGCTCCAGCATGGGCGGCTGGATCATGATGCTGACCGCCCGCGCCCTGCCGCACCGGGTCGCCGGCCTCGTCGGCATCGCTCCGGCGCCGGATTTCACCGAAGACCTGACAATGGCGAACCCTTCGGCCGCCATGCGCGCGGCCCTGTTGCGCGACGGCGTCTGGTACGAACCGTCGGAATACAGCGACGAGCCGACGCCGATTACCCGCAGGCTGATCGAAGACGGCCGGGAACGGCTTGTCCTGCGCACACCCTTTCCCTTCGCCGGACCGGTGCGGATTATCCAGGGCATGGCGGACCCGGACGTGCCGTGGCGTCATGCCCTGCGAATCGCCGAGGCCATTACCGGCGCCGATATCGAAATCGCCCTCGTCAAGTCGGGCGACCACCGCCTCTCCGAACCGCACGACCTGGAGCGGCTGGTTCGCACGGCCGCAGAGGTGTGCCGGCTGGCGGCATCGGACTAGAGCCGGCCCTCTTCCATCGCGATGGCCCGCAGTCCTTCGCGGTAGGTCGGGTAGAGCAGGCGGATGCCGAGCTCGTCCTTGATCCGGTCGTTGCGGATGCGCCGGCAGGCCTCGTAGAAGCGCCGCAGCCCGGGCGGCAGGGCGTCCGGGTCGTAGGGTATGAGCGGCGGCGGCTCGGCGCCGGTCAGGCCGGCGGCGAACTCGACCGCGGCGCGCTGCGGCGCCGGCAGGTCGTCGGCCACATTATAGATCGGGGCCGCGCCCGCGCCGGCCATGGAGCGCCGCAGCACCGCGCAGATATCGTCGACATGGCAGCGGCAGAAGACATGGCCCGGCTTGTCGATGCGCCGCGCGTTTCCGGCGTCCAGCGCATCGAAGCTGCTGCGCCCCGGTCCGTAGATGCCGGACAGGCGGAACACGGTGACCGGCAAGCCGCGCCGGTTCGATGCCGGGGCGCGTGCGTCGAGCCACTGCCGCTCGGCCCGCGCCCGGCGCACCGCCGCCGGCGCCCGGGGGTAGAGCGCCGCCTCCTCGTCGATCCAGGCGCCGCCGTGGTCGCCATAGACCCCGGTCGAAGAGAGGTAGCCGATCCAGCGCAGGGCCGGCAGCGCCGCCAGCCGGTCGGCGCCGAGCCAGTGCAGCGTCGGGTCGCCGTCGTCGCCGGGCGGCGCCGATATCAGCAGATGCGTCGCCTGCGCCAGCAGCGGCTCGACGGCTTCGGTATCGCCGAACCGGATATCGCCCGCCTGCCGCGGCGCGCCGCCCGGCCGATGCGTCGCGCCGAGGACGGCAATGTCCCGCGCCGGAAAATCCCGGCGTCCGGCTTCCGGCCTCCCGGCCTCCCGACCCCCGGCCGGCGATCCCGCCAGCCGCCCCGTTAATCGTCGGGCGACATAGCCGCGGCCGATCGGCAACAGGCGGATTTCGGCAGCGGTAGAAGGGCTTTGCTCGGCCGCCATCGCTGTTTCGCTATTTTCAGAAAATACGGTTTCTTTTGACCGGCATACGCGCCGCGCCGCGCCGGAACGCGGGACAGGTTAGCACAGGCTTCGCCGGCGCGGGACAGGCCGGCGGAAAATCCCGGATACGATGCCCGGTCTTCGAAAAAACCCGGCCCGAATTGCCATCTTTGCCGTTGCGCGGCCCCGGGTTTTGTATTACAGTTTTTTCAAATTTCGGCAGATTTCAAGTAATAGCCTGCTGAAGTTAAATAAAAATAAGGGGGTGGGGTGTAATGATTGTCTTTTATTTGACATACCCGCACGACCGGCCCCAACCGCCTGTACCGGCCTGAATTGGCAGTAACTAGTCCGCCGCCGAAACTGTCGTTCCTACCGTCCCACTATTTTTTCGCCATTGCCGCATGTCACGATTTGTCGGTTATGCCGGCGATGTGTCGCCGGAAGCAGCTTGGACTGCTTTAGCCTCGGATGCCGATGCCCGGCTGGTCGATGTGCGGACGACTGCAGAATGGGCCTATGTCGGCCTGCCCGATCTCGACGCACTCGGCAAGGCGCCGGTCACGGTTGAGTGGAAACGGTTTCCGTCGATGGCGGCGAATCCCGGCTTCGCCGAAGCGGTGGCGTCGTCGGGGGTGGAGCGGGGTGCGGCGCTCTATTTCCTGTGCCGGTCGGGCGTGCGGTCGCGCGATGCGGCAATCGCCATGACGGCGCTGGGCTACGGGCCGTGCTTCAACGTCGCCACGGGTTTCGAGGGCGACCGCGACGCGGCGGGCCAACGGGGGAAGCTCGGCGGCTGGAAGGTCGACGGGCTGCCCTGGCAGCAGGGCTGACGCCGGCGATTGAAGGGACCGGCGCCGCGACCGCCCGCAGGGGCGGCGCAAACGGATCGCCGCGGCGGCAGGCCACAGGCCGCTGCACAAGAAAACGCTGAAACCGGAGTCGGCGGCAACCGGCAGCCGGGAGGGATGAGGACGCAACGGATGGAGAATGAAACGGGCGGCGTTCGGCCCGTAGGAGCCTCCGCAGGATCCACGGGTAAAGTGGCATCGGTCGACCCGCCGGTATCGTCGCCGGTATCGTCGTCGGTTTCGCCGACGGTATCGAAAGCCTGGGCGCGCGCCCGGGCGGGGTTGCGCAGCGAGTTCGGCGACGAAGCTTTCCGGAGCTGGATCGGCCCGCTGACCCTCGAGGCAGTGCGCGGCAGCACCGCCATCCTGTCGATCAAGTCGCGCTTCCTGCGCGATTGGGTGTCGTCGAACTATCGCGACCGGATCCTCGGCCATTTCAATGGCGAGATGCCGGCTATCGAAGCGGTCGATCTGGTCGCCAAGGTGTCGGCGCCCGAAGCCGGGGCGCCGCGCGCCGGCGAGGCCCGGAGCCCGGCCCGGCCCGATGCCGCGGCGCACGAGGACGAAGCCGACAGCACGCCCAGCCTGCCGCTGGAGCCGCGCTACACCTTCGACAGTTTCGTGGTCGGCAAGCCGAACGAACTTGCCTATGCCGCGGCCCAGCGGGTCGCCGATTCGGAGGATATTCCCTTCAACCCGCTGTTCATCCACGGCGGCGTCGGCCTCGGCAAGACCCATCTGATGCACGCCATGGCGTGGCGGATTCGCGAGCGCACGCCCTGGCGCCGGGTCGCCTACATCTCGGCCGAGAAATTCATGCACCGGTTCGTCCAGGCGCTGCGCTTCAACGATACGCTGTCGTTCAAGGACCAGTTCCGCTCGGTCGACGTGCTGATGGTCGACGATATCCAGTTCATCGCCGGGAAGGACGCGACCCAGGAGGAGTTTTTCCACACCTTCAACGCGCTGATGGACGAGCGGCGCCAGGTCGTGGTCTCGGCCGACAAGTCGCCCAGCGAACTCTCGGGCATCGAGGAGCGGCTGATCTCCCGCTTCAACTGGGGCCTTGTCGCCGATGTCCACCCGACGACCTACGAACTGCGCCTCGGCATCCTGCAGGCCAAGGCGTCGACCATGGACTGCCGCTTCCCCGACAAGGTCCTGGAATTCATCGCCCACAAGATCCAGTCCAACGTGCGCGAACTGGAAGGCGCGCTGAACCGGATGGCGGCCCATGCCAGCCTGGTCGGCCGCACGCTCACCATCGAGATGGCCGCCGACGTGCTGAAGGACGTGCTGCGCGCCAACGAGCGCCACATCACGATCGAGGAGATCCAGCGCAGCGTTTGCGCCCATTTCAACATCAAGATGACCGACATGTCCTCGGCGCGCCGGGCCCGCGCGGTCGCGCGTCCGCGCCAGATCGCGATGTATCTGGCCAAGATGCTGACCAGCCGCTCCCTGCCGGAGATCGGCCGCAAATTCGGCAACCGGGATCACACCACGGTCATGCACGCCGTCCGCAAGATCGAGGAACTGCGCGCCATCGACCCGTCGATCAACGAGGATGTCGAAATCCTGATCCGCACGCTGCGGGGGTAGGGGCGCTCTTGGATACGACGCCCTTCGACAAGCTCGGGACAGGCTCTGCGGCGGCTACTCAGGGTGAGGGTGTTGCGGGGGCGGCATCTTTCCAAAACCCTCATCCCGAGCAGGCGCCCCAGCGCCGTATCGAGGGGCGGTATCGGGGGCCTGCCCCGAGCCTGTCGAAGGGGCCCGCGACCTGTTGCGGATTTGCAACACCATCGAAGTAAATGGTCCGGAGGCCGAAAAAACAGGGGCCTCCCCGGTATCCTGTCGGGCGTCGGGCGGCTATACCCTCCCTGCCGACCGGGCCGGTCCCTGTCCGCCGTTTCCCGAAAGGGGTGCGGCTGGCGGGGAAAAATCGTTCCGGACGGTACGTTTCGGTGTTCAACCAGGCGTTAGCCCGTTTCGGGGCCGGGTGGCCCCGCCGGCGGGAAACGCATCAGCATTGGAGAGGGAGATGACGGGAGTCGTCAAATCCGTGGGCAAATACGCCCTCCTTGCCGGTACTGCCCTGGCACTTTCGATGTCGGCCGCTTCGGCCGCGTCGATGGCCAAGGCCGGCATGGACAAGCGCGTTGCCGATCTGGAGCGTGAGGTCATGTTCCTCAAGAACCAGATGAAGTCGGCCATGATGGCCAAACCGGCGGACAAGAATATCCAGTCCGGCAACAGCCGCGTGAAGGTCACCCTTTACGGCCAGGTCAACCGGGCGATCCGCTTCGCCAACACGGGCGATGCGACCGAGATCACGAGCGTCGATAACGACGGTTCGTCCTCGCGCCTCGGCATCCGCGCGGTCGGCAAGGCCAACAAGAACCTGACGATCGGCGCCCTGCACGAACTCGAATGGCAGTACAACCGCCGCTCGGGGACCAGCGAGGGTAACACCGGCAACGAACGCGTCCGCGCCCGGCATGTCGACCTGTGGCTCGACCACAAGGACCTCGGCAAGCTGTCGATGGGCCGCGGCTCGATCGCCGGCGATGCCGGCGGCCTGTACGAGCTGACCGGCGTCAGCTTCATCTACGGCTTCGCCGGCGCCAACGGCACCGATGGCGTCTCGGCGGATGCCTCCGTCCCGTTGAGCGACGGGACGACAGCGGAGGCGACGGGCAAGGCGCGCGGCTACCGGCCGTTCAACTTCTTCGGCGCGCGCGAGAACCGGATTCGCTACGACACGCCCAGCCTGATGGGCGCCCGGGCCAGCGCGTCCTATAACCAGGCCGAGGGCTGGTCGATCGGCCTGACCTATGCCGGCGCACCTCCGGGGGTGAAGAACTTCTCCGCCCTGTTCGCCTCGGGCTATCGCAAGAATGGCGATGGCAAGACCGCCTGGGCCGTGTCCGGCGGCCTGAAGCACACAGCATCGGGCTTCAGCGCCAGCGGTCACTACGACTCGGACGGCGAAGCCAGTGCGGCGGGTGTCCAGAATTCCCAGTGGGGCATTTCGCTCGGCTGGAGCGGCAAGCTCAACGAGTCCGGCGCGACACACCTCGGCGTCGGCTTCAACCGGTCCAACGACGGGCTGGAAGCCACCGCCAATCAGTACTGGGCTGCCATCAACCAGAACATCGACGCCGCGGCGGCCGATGTCTATGCCGGCGTGTCCTATGACAGCGGTTCGGTGACGCATACGACGACGGCTGAGGAAGTAACCGCCGGCGTGATGCCGTGCTTCAGCGGCGATGCCGGCTCGAACCCAACCCTGGCCGCCGAAGGCGATCAGTGCGAAGTCGAGCGCGACGGCGTCTTCAACTTCCTCGTCGGCGTCCGCCTCAAGTTCTAGGCGGATAACGGCGTAACGGGAACGGCCCGGTGCATCGTCTCACCCTTGCAGCCGCGGCTGCCCTGGTCCTGACCGCGGGCGCCTGCGCAACCCCTTCGGCGGAGAAATCCGCCGCGGGGGCGACCGCAGAGACCCAAGCGAAGGATCGGGGCGCCCAAGGCGAAAAGGCCGACCCCGGATCGAGGTCCGGGGCAGAGGGCAAGAAACTCTCCTGGTGGCAGCGGCTGTCGAAATACCACCGCGCGCCCAAGGAGAAGCCTTGGGTCTATGGCGATGTGCGGCCCGGCAAAGGCCTGCTGGGCGACGACGAAGACGGCTTGACCCTGTATCGCCAGGGCGAGGGGCCCGGTTCGTCCGGCCCGAGCAAGCCCACCAAGGTCCGCCGCTAGCCGGCGCCGCTTCCCGAAGATTTTACCTGAGGCCCGGATGGCGACATCCGGGCCTTCCTTTTGCCGGCGCCGCGCCTCCCGGTTCGGGAGGCCTCCCCGGCGGCGCACCGATCCCGCAGAGTGCAACCTTGTGCCTCGCCCGCCCGTGAAGTGCCGAAAGAATAATATATAAGTTAATCGATATATAGTTAAAAAAGAATTACCGTATTTCGGCAGAATATTTCCCATATTCGTCGAAAACAAAGAATTCGTTTGCCAATAGTTTGCTGTAATTCTGCAGTTTGGCAAGTATCGCGAGGGGCATTCGCGGGATGACGGGCCGGAAAAATAAATTGACCAAACGCGCCGTCGAGCGCCTCCGGCCGAACGGCGTTGACACCGTCTATTGGGACGGCGAGTTGACCGGTTTCGGAGTCCGGGTGCGCGCCTCGGGCCGCAAGAAATATGTCGTCCAGACCCGCATCCGCGGCAAGCTGCGCTGGTTCACCATCGGCCCGCACGGTCCGGTGAGCGTCGATGAGGCGCGGGCCCGGGCGCTGGAGATCCTGGCGCTGGCGAAGAAGGGCGTCGATCCCCGCGCGGGAGAGGCGCAGCCGGCCGCAGCGCCGTCGGTGGCGGCGCTCGGGCGTCGGTTCCTGGAGGAATATGTCCCGATCTACTGCAAGCCGGGCACGGCAGCGCAGTACCGCCGGATGGTGAACCGGTTCGTCAAACCCGCCATCGGCGATCTGGCGGTCGGGGAGGTCCAGCGCAAGGACATCGCGGCGCTGCACTACGCCATGCGGGACACGCCCTACCAGGCCAACCGGACGCTCGGGATGCTCTCCAAGATGTTCTCCCTCGCCGAAGTCTGGAACTGGCGGCCGGACGGCTCCAATCCCTGCCGGCATGTCAGGACCTACCGGGAACACAAGCGCGAACGCTTCCTGTCCGAGGCCGAGACCGCACGGCTGGGCGCCGTGCTGCGCGACCTGGAGGAGGAGATGCCGTCGGCCGTCGCCGCGATCCGCCTGTTGTTGTTGACCGGCTGCCGGATGTCCGAGATCCGGGACCTGCGCTGGGAACATGTCCGGGGGGACTGCATCGAGCTGCCCGATTCCAAGACCGGCGGGCGCATCGTGCCGCTCGGCCCAGAGGCGCGGGCGATCTTGGCATCGATCCCGCGCGAGCGCGGCAATCCGTGGGTGTTCGTCGGCCGCTTCCCGGGCACCCACCGCACCGACTTGCAGCGCCCCTGGCGACTCATCCGCAAGCGCGCCGGCCTGGAGGACATGCGCATCCACGACCTGCGCCACACTTACGAATCTCTCGGCGATAGCGGCGCTGGCTTCGAACGGCGCGCCGACCGGCAGTTCGAGGTTTGCCTGGACCGTGTTCGAGCGGCTCGCCGTGTTGTCGATAACGATTACGCGAACCTGTTCGGAGCGCAGCAGGGCGAGAGCGGCAACGAAAAAAACCAGACTGAAGACGATCGTCAGCCAGACGTGGCGGACCGCCCATGACACCGCCGGCGCCACGATCGAATCCCGCATCCGGTCGATCGCCTCGCGCACCCAGTCCTGCATTTCGCGCAATGGGGAAAGACTCCAGCGCCGCTCGTGCGAAAGGTGCGACGGCAGGACGAAAAAAGCTTCGACCAGCGATACGGCGAGAACGAACAGCGCAACCCAGAAAAACGGCTGGACGACCTGAAGGCTGCCTTCCGTGACGAACAGGAACGGCACGAAAGCCAATACGGTCGTGGATACGCCGACAAAGATCGGCCCGGCGACGATCCGGGCCCCCGAAACCGCCGCCTCCACGGCAT
>FZLR01000079.1 GCA_900197615.1 Rhodospirillaceae bacterium Spongia-Bin9 | reverse complement strand
CATCGAGAGCCCGGAACGCATGGCCGACGGCATCGTCCGCATAGGCGTCGCCAAGATGGTCGCCTCGATCCGCGAAATCTCGATCGCCCGCGGCCACGACCCGCGCCGCTGCGCGCTGGTCGCGTTCGGCGGGGCCGGGCCGATGCATGCCACTCAGGTCGCCGAAGCCCTGGCGATCCCGAAGGTGATCGTGCCGCCCCATGCGGGGAACCTGTCGGCACTCGGCCTGGTCTCCGCCGACCTGCGCATCGATCTCGGCGAAACCGTGCTCCTGCCTAACGAGCCGGCGAGCATGTCGGCGGCGCAAGACGCCTTCGCGCGGCTGGAAGAGACGGGCCGCGACCGGTTCGCCGCGGAAGGCTTCGACCGGGACGGAGTCGGTGTCGAACGGGTCGCCGAAATGCGTTACGCCGGGCAGGCCCACGAGCTTGCCATTCCGGTTGTGGCCGGGTTGGACTCCGACGTCCTCGCCGATTCGTTCAACGCCAGCTACGAGCAGGCCTACGGCCATTGTAACCGCGACGAGGCGATCGAAATCGTCAACCTGCGCCTGGCCGCCAGCGTGCCGGTGCCGCAATTGCGCCTGCGGGCGCGCCAGGCCGACGATACCGGCGCGGTCGGTGAACGGGCCGTCTGGTTCCGCGACGGTTTTGCGGCGACTGCAATCTATGAGCGGCACCGGATTCCCGTCGGGGACTGGCTTCCGGGTCCGGCCATCGTCGAGGAGGGCGGCGCCACAACGGTCGTCTTTCCCGACTGGCGGATACGGCGGGACGAACACGACAATCTGAACCTTGAGCGGATGGATTGAGTCCGACGCGCCGCCTGTCAGGGGTCTTGTTGACAGGTCACCGTCGCGTGATAGGATTCATGCAGTGCAAGAATAAAGAGGGCGGCTCCCATCCCACACGGCCATTGGGGTACCGCTTTAATATATACTGCACTCCAATGGCCTCACGCGATGGACGGACCGCCCCCAAATCGAACTTGAAAAGGCGTCCGGAAAGAGGGTGCTGCGAGGAGGGATTGGAATGTCTATTGTAATTCGCTGGTTTGCCGGCTTTTTGGCGCTCGCCATCGCGTCGAGTGTCCATGCCGCGCCTAAAAAGACCGACTGGACCATTTCGTCGGGTGTCGACCCGTCCGGGCCGTTCCAGGTGATCGCCGAGGCCATGGGCTTCTTCAAGAAGCAGGGCCTGAACGTGACGGTAAAGAAATACTCGTCGGCGACCCGCGGATTCCGCGGCATGCTGGCCGGGGAGAACGACATGGCGAACTCGGGCTCCTTCGCGCCCGTCAGCACGCTGGCGCAGGGCTCGAAGAAGTTCAAGATCGTCGGCTCGACCCGCAACAGCCAGAGCGGCTTTACGGCCATCGTTGTCCGGCCGGGGATCATGGACGCCAAGGGCCTCGATGGCGCCAGGATCGGTATCGCGCGCGGCAGCCCGTCGTCTCACATGTGGTTCGACAAATACGCCGCCAAGAACGGCCTGAAGAATTTCAAGCGGCTGTGGCTGCAGCCGCAGGAACAGCTCATCGCCTTCAGCAAGGGCGAGATCGATGCCGTCTCGATCTGGTACCCGTGGGCCGGCCGGGCCGCCGGCGTGCTCAAGGGCGCCAAGGTGCTGGCGCGCGACAAGGATATCGGCTTCGTCAACGATACGCCGATCACTTTCAGCAGCCGCCTGCTGGCGGACCGCGATGCCGCGCTGGGCATCATGAAGGGGATGGTCGAGGCCAGCGCGTTTCTGGATGCGAAGCCCGACGAATCGGCCAAGATCGTCAGCAAGGCGTTCAAGATCGATCTGAAGGACACCAAGGCGATCTCGAAGACGATCAGCCTGAAGGTGCAGTTTTCCGATGGCACCACCGCCGACCTGTGCCAGTCGCTGAACTTCCTCAAGGGGCTCGGCAAGGTGAAGGGCCAGCCCGACTGGAAGACGGGTCTCGATTCGAGCATCATGAAGGCGGTCGCCCCGGAACGCGTCACCGCGAAATCGTTGCCGAACTGCTAGCAGTCGGCGCGTATGCACGCGGCGGAGTTCATCGGGGTAAAGAAGCAATTCGGCGGGCGGGGAGAGGATCCCAGCCCGCCGGCCCTTGAGAATTTCGAAGTCGCGATCCGCGAGCGGGAGTTTTTCTGCCTGCTCGGCCCGAGCGGCTGCGGCAAGACCACGGCGCTCACCCTGCTGGCCGGCTTCGAAATGCCGACCGCAGGGCAGGCGCTGCACCGCGGTCAGCCGGTGCGCGGCCCGAGCGCGGATCGCGGCGTCGTCTTCCAGGGCGACGATTCCCTGATGCCCTGGCTCACCGCGCGGGACAACGTCCTGCTCGGACCGAGGATACAGGGCCTGGAAAAAGCCGAGCAGGGCGAGATTGCCGAGCGCCTGCTGAAACTGGTCGGCCTCGACGGCCACGGCCACAAATACCCGCGCGAACTGTCGGGCGGCATGAAGCAGCGCATCCAGATCGCGCGGGTGCTCGCGACCGAGCCGGACATGCTGCTGATGGACGAGCCGTTCGCTGCGCTGGACGCCCAGACCCGCGGCCAGATGCAGGACGAGCTGACCCGCATCTGGAGTTCGAGCCGGCGCACCGTGCTCTTCATCACCCATGACGTGGTCGAGGCGCTGATCCTCGGCGATCGGGTCGGCGTGATGCACGCCGGGCCGCGCTCCTCGATCCGGGAAATCTTCCCGATCGACCTGCCGCGCCCGCGCGACCGCACCGATCCGGAGCTGCTGAAAATCTACCGGAGAATTCAGGAGATCCTTGCCGAAGAGGTCCAGAGGAGCCGCGAGGGATGAAGCGGATCCTGCTGGATCGGGTGCTGCCCTATACACTGACGGTCGTTTTGCTGCTGAGTCTCTGGGAGATGGGCTCGCGGATGATCAATCCGCTGTTCTTCCCGCCGCTCGAGACCGTCGGCGAGTCCTTCGTGCGCATGGCGACGGGCGATCTCTGGGCTCAGGTCCTGGTCAGCCTGCTGCGCATCTGGACGGGCTTCCTGCTCGGCAGCATGCTCGGCGTGCTGGTCGGCATCCTGATGGGCGGCCTGCCGCTGGCGCGGGGCATGCTCTACAGCGTGGTCGAGTTCTTCCGCTTCATCCCGCCAATCGCGATGATCGTTCTCGCCGTCTCCTGGTTCGGCACCGGCGACGTCGCCACCATTTTCCTGATCGTCTTCGCGACCGTGTTCATCGTGACAATCAACACCGAGGACGGCGTCTACCACGTCACCCGCAACCGGGTCCGCGCCGCCGAAAGCCTCGGTGCGAATACGGGCCAGGTTTTCCGCCTCGTCATTTTCCCCTCGACGCTGCCCCACGCGCTCACCGGCATGCGGGTCGCCATGGGCAACGCCTTCTCGACCATCATCGCGGCCGAGATGATCGCGGCCGATTTCGGCCTCGGCTTCATGCTCCAGCAGGCTCGGGTCTTCCTCAAGACCGGCGACATTTTCGTCGGCCTGGTGGCGCTCGGCCTGCTCGGCTTCGCGACCGACCGCCTCTTCCGCATCCTGATCGACCGCTGCGGCGGCGAATACGCCAGGGTCGCCTGACATGGCTGCGACCAGAGCCTTCGACCTGCTTCTGGCGCCGAGCTGGCAGGCCAGCGAAATGGAGCGGCCGGGCGCGGTCGTCCTGCCGGTTACCGGCGCCGCCATCCTGATCGCGATCTGGGGCTTCGCGTCGCTGCGTTACGATGTGACCATCCTGCCGTCGCCCGGCCAGGCGCTGGAGGAGGGAATCGACCTGCTGGCCGGCGGCGAGCTAATCTTCCATGCGCTGGCAAGCCTGCAACGGCTGCTGATCGGGTTCCTGATCGGCTGCGCGATTGCGGTCCCGATCGGCTTCGGCATGGGCCTGTCGCCCTTCTTCCGCCGCATGATGGAGCCGATCACCGAGTTTTTCCGCTACATCCCGGCCATCGCCATGGTGGTCTTCGCCCTCATCTGGTTCGGCATCGGCGAGGCCTCGAAGGTCTTCCTGATCTTCTACAACACCTTCTTTTCCGTCGCTCTGGCGACCGAGGCCGGCGTCAAGCACATCTCCCAGGTGCGGATCAACGCCGTGCGTAGCCTCGGCGCCAACCGCCGGCAGGTGTTGCAGTTCGTCGTCGTGCCCTCGGTCGTGCCCTACGCCATCCAGGGCATGCGCATGGGCATGGGCCGCGCCTTCGCGACGATCGTCTCGGCGGAAATCCTGGCGGCGAATTCCGGCCTCGGCTTCCTGATCTTCTCGTCGCGCGAGTTTTCCCGGATGGATACGGTGATCGTGGCGATTGCCGTCCTCGGCGTCCTGGGCATCGTAATCGACCGGCTGTTCCGGCGGATGACGCGGATGGTCGGCGGCAACTATCTGCCGAGCGAGATGGGCTGACCGCGGACCGCAACGGCGGACCCGTTCAGACGTAGGCGATGGCGTCCATTTCGAGCAGGATGCCGGGGCCGATGAAGCTGACTTCGGCGGTCATGCGCCCGGGCGCGTCCTTCGGGAAGTACTCCCTGTAGACCGTCTCGAAGCCCGGCTTGTTGCCGATATCGGTCAGGTAGACCGTGACCTTGACGACCTTGTCGAGCGACGAACCGGCCTCTTCGAGGATCGCCTTGAGGCTTTCGAACACCCGGCGCGCCTGGACGTCGATACCGCCCGCGACGATCTCGCCGGTTTCATGGTCCTCGGGCGCGATGCCACCGGTGAACACGAAATCGCCGACCTTCCAGCCCTGCGAGAACGGGTAGGGGTGGTTGGCGATCTTTCCGGGCGCCAGCGGGGATACGATCTTTTCTTTCTTCAGCATTTTCTGCGGTCCCAGCGGTATTGGTTCTGTCAGCTGTCGAAATAGCCGATGCCGGCGTCGTTGAGATCGACCCAGACGGTTTTCTCCTCGCAGTATTCCTCGAGGCCCGACAGGCCTTTCTCGCGACCGATGCCGCTCATCTTGTAACCGCCGAAGGAGGCCGAAATCTGCGTCTGGCGGAAGGTGTTGATCCACACCGTTCCCGCCTTGAGGCGTTGCGCCAGCCGCATGGCCCGGCGCATATCCTCCGTCCACAGGCCGGCGACAAGTCCGAAATCCGTGCCGTTGGCGTCGGCCACGAGTTGCTTGTCGTCCTCGAAATCGAGCACGGAAAGCACAGGGCCGAAAATCTCCTCCCGGGCGAGGCGCATATCCGGCGCCACACGGTCGAAGATCGTCGGCAGGTAGAAGTATCCTCCTGCCAGGCCGGGATCGTCCGGCGGCGCGCCGCCCGCGATCAATTGGGCGCCTTCGTTCCGGCCGATCTCGACATAGCGTGCCACCTTGTCGAACTGCTCGCGGGTGGTCAGCGATCCGACATGGGTTGCCGGGTCGAGGGGATCGCCGACCCGGATTCGCCGGGTCATGGCCATCAATTTCTCCATGAAGGCGTCGCGGATTGCGCGGTGGACGAACAGCCGCGGGCCGGCATCGCAATACTGCCCGGCGCCCGCGAATATGCCGAACAGCGTACCGCGAACCGCCGCGTCAAGATCGGCATCCTCGCAGACGATGTTCGGCGCCTTGCCGCCAAGCTCCAGCGTGACCTTGGTGAGATTGTCGATCGACGCGCGCAAGACCTCCTGGCCCGTCGCAACCTCGCCGGTGAAGGCCACCTTGTCGACGCCGGGATGGCGAGACAGGGCCGCGCCGGCGGTGTGGCCGAAGCCCGGCAGGATATTGACCACGCCTTCGGGAAGGCCGGCCTCCATCAGGATGTCACCCAGGACCAGGGCCGTGACGGGCGTGTGCTCGGCGGGTTTGAGGACCATTGTGCAGCCTGCGGCCAGCGCCGGCGCTAGCTTCTGCGCGGCCTGGGGCAACGGTGAGTTCCAGGGGATGATCTGGCCGCACACGCCGATCGGCTCCAGCACCGTATAGGTGTGGAACCGTCCGCGCACCGGGATGACATGGCCTTCCAGCTTGTCGGCCCAGCCGCCGTAATAGTCGAAATAGTCGGCCGAAGCGTTGACCTGGGCGCGGGTCTCGCGGATCGCCTTGCCGTTATCCAGCGTTTCCATGCGCGCCAGCTCGTCGCCGCGGGCGCGGATTTTCTCCGCCACCTGGAGCAGCAGGCGCCCGCGCGCCGCCGCATCCATGCGCGGCCACGGGCCGGTGTCGAACGCCCGCCGCGCCGCCGCCACGGCGGTGTCGACATCTGCCGCATCCGCTTCCGCCACGTTGGCGACATGTTCGCCCGTCGCCGGGTTATGAGTCGCGAAACACTTGCCGGAAGCGGCGTCGGTCCACTGTCCGTCGATCAATAGCCGGTAGTGATCCGCCATTTTCGGTTCCTCCCGTCGCTGTTGCTAAAGCGCGTCGACCAGGGCTTCGAGCTCCCGTTCGGCATTGTAGAAATGCGGGGCGATGCGCAATCCGTCCGGGACGGCGCTCACCACGAAGCGCCTACCCAGCAGTTCATCGCGGCGCTGTGGGGCGTCGTCCATCCCGATCGTGACGATCCCCGCGCGCGCGCCGTCGGCGCGTGGCGTGATGCAGGGCAGCCCCTTGCGGTCGATGAGATCGATGAGGCGGCCGGTCAGGGCCCGGACCCGGTCATGGATGGCAGGAATACCGACTTCGCCGATGAAGTCGACCGCCGCTTCGAGAGCGTAAACGCCGCCGTAGTTCATGTTGCCGTGCTCGAAGCGGCGCGCGTCGGCGTGAAACCCGGGAATTTCGGCATCGGTCGCGGTGTCGGCCAGGCTCGACCGCGCCACGAACGGCGGCATGAGGTCAGGGATCAGCGGCTCGCGACACCAGAGAAAGCCGAGCCCGTGGGTGGACATGAGACCCTTTTGCGGCCCGCAGGCCAGCGCGTCGATTGCCGGATCGTTGACATCGAAAGGTATCGTGCCGACCGCCTGGACCGCATCCACCACGAGCAGGGCATTGTGCCGGCGGCACCGTTCGCCGAGGCGCCCGAGATCGAAGCGCTGCCCGGTGCGATAGCTGACGGCGGAAATTGCAACCATGCGGGTGGTCGGCCCGATGGCGGCCAGGATGTCTTCGACATCGATGATCCGGTCCGCGCTTTCGACTACGCGGACCTCGACGCCGCGCCGCCGCAGGTTGATCCAACCGTACAGATTGTTGGGGTGCTCGCGCGTATGCACCACCATGCTGTCGCCGGGCTGCCACGGATAACTTTGCGCAATCGCGTTGAGCCCTTCCGAGGTGTTCTTGACGAAGGCGATTTCCGAAGCGCGGCCCCCGATCAACGCGGCGATCATGGCGCGCAGCGCCTCGGCCCGTTCCTTCCAGCTTTCCTTGTCGCCGGGGCCATCGTGGATTTCGTCCAGGAACCGCAGCCACGCCTGCTTCACCGGCAGGGGCAGAGGCGCCTTGTTGGCGATATCGAGATAGATCCAGTCGCGCGTGACCGGAAACTGATCCTGCCAGGAAGGAGGGTCGATCATTGGGCTGTCGGTTCCGGAAGCGCGGTCGCGATTCAACGCCGGACCGCAGCGCCGAAGATTTTCGCATGAGCGGCCGGTTCGTCGCCGAGCAGGGGCCGGAGTCTACCGAGCGCATCGGAAACTGCCTCGACGACGCGGGCCGGTCCGGCGAACCGTGCGACTTCGGCTGCTGTCGGGCGCAGGCGCAGCGAGACCCGGGCGCCCGGCCGTTCCGCCACGTTGGAGGTGACGATGCCGTGGTCCTCCAGGAGGACCATCCCGAGGATGCACGACGCCTCGGCAGGCACGAGTGCGCAATCGCCGGCGGCCCGGTCGCCGCCTTCGAGCGCGATGGTCAGCACGTCCTCTTCGGAAATCGTCGGTCCCATGCAGAGATCGAGGACGCGTTCTGCGCCGAACCGGTCCTGCAGGCCGGCGGCAATTTGCCGGGCGACCGTCGAATCGTTTTTCAGGATCTCGGGCCGGTAACTTTCGAGCGCGCGCAACACGCCCAGGACCAGCGGGCCGCGCGCTTCCAGGCCGAGGCCGCTGGCCCGTGCGACGGCCCGGTCGACCAGGTCGGGCCGGCCGACCATGAGACCGGCGCGGGGACCGCCCATCCCGGCCTTGTCGCAACTGGTGATGCCCCAGTCGGCGCCGAGTTCCATGGTCTTTTCCTGTCCCAGCAGGACCGGCGCCACCCGCGTGCCGTAGGCGTCGTCGACGAAAACCGGCGATCCGGCCGCTTTCGCCATGGCGATGACGGACCGTGTCCGCCCGGGCGCGAGGACGTCGAGTTCGCTCGTTATTCGGGTCAGGACGGTCAGCGCGGCGCCGTCGAAATCCGATGGATCCAGGCCGTTTTCCGGGTCCGGTTCGCTCAGCACAGCGCCGGCCAGGCCCGCACCGCGCCGGATCGACGGATGGGTTCGTCCGTTCGGCGCCACCGCAACCATACGTTCGCCGGCCGAGACCGTAGCGAGAATCGCGGAAACGATGCCTGCGGCAGAGCGGTTGAACAGCGCCGCACCCGCATTGGCACCCGCGCCGAAATGGTCACGCGCCAAGCCGTTGAACCGCTCCTCGATGAGGGGCGTGCCAATCCATTCTTCCGCAAGTTCGTCGCTGAGATCGGCGTTGCGGGCCAGAAAATCGCGGCGGTGGCCGGTAAAATTGTACAGACGGCCGCGGCCTTCGGCGGCGGCCTTGGCGCGGATGATGTCGAGGCCGTGGGCACGCCGCCGGAATTCGTCCAGGGGGCCGGCGAGATGGCTGCCTCGCGCGTAGCCCACCGCGGGATCGAGCGGATTCCCGAACCGATCCTGCATGATCTCATTGCTCCCGCGATGATTGCCGAGCGCCGATGCCGCGCAGTTTCCTAACACGCATCCGTCCGGTCGAATCGAAAATCGCCAGTTTCATTGTGTTATGTCGACAAAATACCGCTCCATCTTATACAAGGTCAAATTGAACGCTGTGAGAGACATCACTACGGTTCCGGGCCGAAATGCGTATCCCGTGCAGCGGGTTCGCGTGCAACGCGGAGACGGATTCTTTGGGCAAGACCCCTGTCAGTTCCCCTGTCGATACCGGTTCGCTGTCCTACGCCGGGATCGCCCGCAGGGCCGAAGACGCTCTGCCGGGCGGCGTGCTCGGGCGGCATGCCTACCCGGATGGCATAGAGCATGTTCCCGTGTCAGGCAAAGGCGCGTGGATCGTCGACCATGCCGGCCGCGAATTTCTCGATTATTCCTGCGGCGGCGGTTCGCTGATCCTCGGCTACAGTCACCCGGCGGTGGTCCGGGCCGTGCAGAATCAGGCCGAGCGGGCAACGCAGTTCGTCAGCATCCTCAACCTGCCCGCATTGCAGCTTGCCGAACGGATCAAGGAGCTGGTCGGCTGGGTGGACAGGGTCCGGCTCGCCCTGTCCGGCGCCGAGGCGGTCATGTTCGCGTTGCGCCTGGCGCGGGCGGCGACCGGCCGGGACAGGATCCTGAAATTCGAAGGGGCCTACCACGGCAATTCCGATTATGCGCTCTGGGGCGTGGCGCCGCGCGAACCTGCCGGCTATCCGGCGACGAGGCCGAATTCGGCCGGAATACCGGAGGCGATCGGGGACCTCGTCCTGGTGGCGCCGTACAACGATCCGGAAGCGGCAGCTGCGATCATGGCGGAGGAATGGCGCAAGATCGCGGCAATCATCGTTGAGCCGGTGCAACGATTTTACGCGGCCGAACCCGGCTTCCTCGAAATGCTGCGCCGGTCGTGCGATGACTACGGCATCGTGCTGATCTACGACGAGGTGGTTACCGGATTTCGCCATGCGCTTGGAGGTGCGGCCGAGTTGACGGGCATCGAGCCGGACCTGTCGGTCTTCGGCAAGGCGCTCGGCGGCGGATTGCCGGTGAGCGCCGTCGCCGGTCGGGCGGCCGTCATGTCCCACGGCGACCCGCGCCGCGGTGGTCCGGAAGACGGTTACTGCTATGTGACCTCGTCCCAGGCGGGTAATCCCCTCGGCTGCGCGGCTGCGCTGGCGACCCTGGCCGAACTGGCGCGGCCCGGCGTCATGGAGGATTTTCACAAGTCTGCGGAGGAGTTGAAGGCGGGTTTAAGGGATATTGCCCGGAAGAGCGGTGAAGCGGCACAGGTCGTCGGCGCCGGACCGCTCTGGGACATCGTGTTTGCCGACGGGCCGATCCGCAATCACCGCTCGGCGATGCGCGCCGATGGCGACAGGCACCGGCGGTTCCATCTCGGCCTTGTCGAACGCGGCGTGATGGTGCGGGTCGGCGGGCGGAGCTATTTCTCGACCGCCCACAAGGATCGCGAGGTTGCATTCACGCTCCGGGCAGCCGAAACCGCGCTCAGGTCGGCCGCGAAATGAGCCGGACGGCAGAATCGCAGGCGGCGTGCGGCGGCTATCGCCTCGGCTTCGACGTCGGCGGCACCTTCACCGATCTGGTCCTGCTCGATTCCGAAGGCGGGGTGAAGGGGGCCGCCAAGGTGCCGACCGAGCCGGCGGATATCGCGCGCGGCGCCGTGCGCGGGATCCGGGCGCTGCTCGACCGGGAGGGCGTCGCGCCGGGCGAACTGGCTTCGCTGATTCACGCGACCACCCAGACCTCGAACGCGCTGATCGAGAGGAGCGGCCCGCGCACCGCGCTGATCACGACCGAGGGCTTCCGCGACATCCTCGAATTCGGCCGTGAGGCGCGCTACGACCTCTACGACCTGACGGTCCGCCCGGTCGCGCCCCTGGTGCCTCGCCATTTGAGGTTTGAGGTCAGGGAACGGCTGAACGCCGACGGTTCCGTCGCGACGCCTGTTGACGTCGAAAAGGTCCGGCAGCTGGCCCCGGTACTGGCGGAATGGGCGGTCGAGGTCGTTGCCGTCTGCTTACTGCACGGCTACCGCAATGGCGCCCATGAAGTTGCCATCCGCGATATTCTGCGCGAGGTAGGATTTGCCGGGCCTATCGTGCTGTCGAACGAGACCTGTCCGGAAATCCGGGAGTTCGAGCGCGCCTCCACGACCGTCGCTAACGCCTATCTGAGCCCGCGGGTCGCCGGCTACATCGAACGGCTCGACGGGCTGATGAAGGACGACGGGATCGCTGCGCCGTGGCACCTCATTTCGTCCCACGGTGGGCGGTTGACCGTGGATACGGCGGTTCGCCGCCCGGTGGAACTCCTTGAGTGCGGCGGCGCGGCCAGCGTTCTTGCGGCGGCCGGCATCGCGCGTCGGCTCGGCTTGGCGAAGGTCCTCGCCTTCGACATGGGCGGTACTACGGCCAAGGCCGCAATCGTTCTCGACGGCAAGCCGATCATGGCGCGCAGCTACGAAGTCGCACGCAATGCCCGCTTCAAGAGAGGCAGCGGCATTCCGATCCAGGCCGCGGCGATCGATCTGATCGAGATCGGCGCCGGTGGCGGCAGCATCGCGCGAATCGACCGTCTGGGGCTGGTCGAGGTCGGACCGGACAGCGCCGGCAGCGATCCCGGCCCGGCCTGTTACGGCCGCGGTGGCCGCCATCCGACGGTGTCCGACGCCTGCCTTATGCTCGGATATCTCAACCCCGGGGGATTGCTGGGCGGCGAATTCCCACTCGACGTGGCCGCCGCTACCGACGCGATTTCGACGGCGATCGCCGTTCCCCAATCGGTCGACCCCGGCGCGGCCGCCGAAGCGATCTTCCGCGTGGTCGTCGAGACCATGGCCAACGCGGCGCGCATCCACATCCTGGAGCGTGGCTTCGATCCGCGCGAGTTCGCCATCATCGTGTGCGGCGGCGCCGGGCCTATGCATGCCGCCGCACTTGCCGAGCACCTCGGCGTGAAAGATGTCCTGATCATGCCCCATGCCGGCGTCGGCGCCGCCGTGGGACTGCTCGAGGCGCCGGCGGTCGCGCGCGCGTCGCGCTCCCGCCTCGAGGCGCTGGACGACGTGCGGTGGCCGGAGGTTGCGGCGCTGATCGAAGGCATGCGGGCCGAATTGCTCGGAGATCTTGGCACCAAGCGCGCCGGCAGCGTGGAATTCAGTCTGTCCAGCGATATGCGCTACCGGGGCCAGGGACACGAAATCGACGTTCCGGTGCCATGGCCGCTGCCCGCAGAAGGACAGCAGGTCGCGCTGAGCGAATCCTTTTCCTGCGCGTACCGGCGACTGTACGGCAGGAACAATCCCGGCGGCCGCCCGGAGATCGTCAGCTGGCGCCTGGAGGCCAGAGGACCGCGCCCCGGTCGCGCCGTCCATAAAGCCGGTCCATTGCACGCTGCGAAACGCGCAGGCGAAGCGCGCAGGGCGAATTTCTCAGGCCGCCCGATGGACGTGCCGGTCCGGCAAAGAAGCGGGCTCGTTCCGGACAGGCGGGAGGCCGGCCCGGCCCTGGTCGAAGAACGCGAGACGACCTCTGTGGTGCCGCCCGGCGCCGAATTTTGGGTGGACGCCTTCGGCAATCTCAGAATTCGGATCGGAGGCGCGGCATGACGCCCGATTCGTCAAGCGTCGGAGCACCCGCAAGCGCAGGGCGCGCGGCTCTCGGTCCGGGCGATATCGAAATCGTCTGGCGCCGGCTCATCTCCTTCATGGACGAGGCGATGACGACCATGATCCGGACGGCCTACTCGACGACCATCCGGGAAAGCCGCGACCTGACCGTCGTCCTGTTCGATCCTAGAGGCCGCGCCGTTGCCGAATGCACCTCCGCCAACGCCTCCTTCATCGGCACCCTGCCGCGCTCCATGCAGGCTTTCTTGAAGGCGCATCCCGCAGGCGACTGGCGCGCCGGGGACTGCGTCATCACCAACGATCCCTGGATCGGCGCCGGCCATCTCCAGGACATCACCATGGCGTCGCCAATCTTCCTCGGAGACGACCTGTTCGGGTTTGCGCTGATTGCCGCCCACGGGCCGGATATTGGCGGCGGCCTCTATTCGGCGCTGAGCCGCGAGGTGTTCGAGGAAGGCCTGCGCATTCCGATCTGCCACTATGCCAGAGCCGGCGTCCGCGATCCGCTCGTACGCGAATTCATCGTCTCGAACGTGCGCGTACCCAACAAGGTGATCGGCGATCTGGAGGGCATGGCGGCCTGTGTCGAAAAGGCTGGCCACCAGGTCCGCGAGCTTGCCCAGTCCATGTCGCCGGAACGCTATCTGGCCTGCACGGACGAAATCGTCCGCCGGTCGGAAGCCGCCATGCGTGCGGCGATCCGGGAAATCCCGAACGGCACCTATCGCAGCGATCTCACGACCAGCGGCCTGGAAGAGCCGCTGCGGATTGCCTGCACCGTGACGGTTTCCGACGATGCCATCGCGGTGGATTTCAGTGGCAGCAGCGGCGCCCAGCGCTTCGGCATCAACGTGCCGCTCTGCTACACCTATGCCCATACGGTCTACCCGCTCAAATGCATCCTCGCGCCAGATGTTCCGAACAATCACGGCACCCTGACGCCGCTCTCGGTGACCGCGCCCGAGGGCTGCGTGCTTAATCCGCAATTCCCGGCGCCGGTCTCGGCGCGCCATCTGACCGGCCAGTTTCTCAGCGCGGCCGTCTTCCTGGCGCTCGCCGAGTGCATCCCGGACCGCGTCATGACCGAGAGCGGCGTAACCCGCCCGCAACTGGTGTTCAGCGGCAAGACCCGCGAAGGCGAACGCTTCGTCGAACATATCTTCATGGTGAGCGGCCTCGGCGCGCGTTCGGTCGCCGACGGACCCAACGCCCTGTGCTTCCCGGCCAACACCACTTGCACGCCGATCGAAATCATCGAGGCGCTCACGACATTGCGCATCGAGTGCAAGGAGCTGGTGCCGGATTCCGGCGGCGCCGGGCAATGGCGCGGCGGCTGCGGTCAGCGCATGTCGGTGCGCAACGCATCGCGCGAGCCGATCCAGCTTTCAGTCCTGGCGGAGTTGACCCATCGCGGCGCGCAGGGACTGTTCGGCGGGCTGCCGGGTCGGCCTACGGTGATCACGCTGGATGGCGAATCCATTCCCGACAAGGCCCTGATCGACTTTCCGCCGCAGTCGGTCCTGGTTGTGGAATCCGCCGGTGGCGGCGGGTTCGGCCCCGCGGGACAACGCGATCCCGCGGCCACGGACCGCGATTTGCTGGAAGGCTATGTGAGCGCCTGACGCCGCCTGAGCGGCGCCTGCGGTTCGAGCGGGCTCAGCCCCTTTGCGCCTCGGCCGGAAGGTTGGCCTTCAGATGATCCCGGATCCGGCGAATGTGGCGCTCCGCTATCTCCCCTGCCCTTTCGGCATCGCGGGCATCGATGGCGGCCTGAAGCTCTCTATGGTCGTCGAGCGATTTTTCGGTTTCACCGGGCAGCAGGATATCCGCTACCGGATAGAGCGCCGCGTCGATGCGCAGCGACCGGTAGATCGAGATCAGCTTGGGATTGCCCGAAGCGGCGTAGATCAGATTGTGGAACTCCTGGCCCAGCGCATGGAAAGCAGAATCGTCGTTGTCGCGGAAGGCGGCACACTGGGATTCGTGAACCGTATTCAGTTCCTCGATATCGGCGGCTTCCGCCCGTTCCGCCGCCAGGCGCGCGGCCAGCCCGTCGAGGGCGACGCGAACCGTCAGCAGCTCTTCCATTTCCTCCACCGTAACCGATTTGACGAAGGCGCCGCGACGCGGCTGTATCTGTAGCAGGCCTCTGGTCTCCAGGGTATAGAAAGCCTCGCGCAGCGGCGTCCGGCTGACGCCCAGCCGGTCGGCCAGTTCGACCTCGCGCAAGCGCTGTCCCGGCTGATAGCGGCCTTCGAGAATGGCGCGCTCCAGCAGATTGGCGATCCTTGCCGAAACCGGCAGATTCAAATCGTCGACGAGACCCACTTCGAGTTTCGGAACCTGTTTGGGCGGGGCTGCCATTGCCGTGCATCCGTTGCAGTTAACGCCATCCCCCGGACGTCCTGTTTCGCACGCCGGCGGCCGGAAGTCGGTACGTCAATTTCAACCCTTCTCCGCTCCGTCCGCAATAACCGGCGAGAGAAATCGGCGCCGCCGGGAGGCTTCCGCTACCTAAGGCGTTCGAACCGACGCCACCTTCTCACGGCGCGAAGTCCGTAATATTGAATTTTGTACACAATCCCATGTTGACAGTGAACCGGACGCTTGACCATACTCGATTTTTCCTCGCTGATCCTGCCGCCTGGCACGGTGCTGTCGCTGGCAGGCCTGCGTTCGAGACGGCCGAGCATTGCCAGGGCACTCGGCTTTGCCGTGTGGGAGGGATCGACGTCATGAATTCGAACCTGTGTCTAAAGTTTGTGCGCAAGGGCGCAGCCGCGGTTCTTGCCGCGAGCGCGATCCTGGGCTTCTCCGCCATGTCCTCCGCGGTGAGTGCGGGTGACGGACCGGGCGGTTTCCCGAAACGCCAGATCACGATCATCGTCTGCTTCGGTGCGGGCGGCGGCAGCGACCAGATGGCCCGCGCCATGGGTGCGGCAGCCGAGAAAGTGCTCGGCGTCCCGGTCGTCGTGACCAACAAAAAGGGCGCCGGCGGCCTCGGCTGCCTGCCCGATTTCCTCGGCGCGCCGGCAGACGGCTACACGATCCTGCAGCATACCGACAATCTGGTCACGCTTTATGCCTCCAAGAAGAGCAACCTCAATCCGGCGACAGACATCAAGCCCCTGCTGATTGCCAATGTCGTTGCGAGTCAGCTTTTCATCAATTCGAAGGACAAGCGCTTTCTGACCGGCGGCAAGCCGGACTTCGACAAGGTGCTGAAATACGCCAAGGCCAACCCGGGCAAGATGACGGTGGCGAACTATGGCACGACGGAGAATCTCGAAGGCGTGACCGTGGGCAAGCTGGAGAAATTCTTCGGCATCAAGACCAAGATCATCGCCTTCGACAAGCCGGCCGAACGATACGGTTCGGTGATCGGCGGACGCATCGACGTGCTGTTCGAGCAGATCAGCGATGTCCGCTCGCTGGTCCAGAGCGGCGACCTTGCGCCGGTCCTCTCGATCTGGCCGAAGCGGTTCAAGGTCTACCCGGACACCAAGGCGACCGGGCAGGACTACGGCATGAAGTGGGTCCCGACGGTCAAGTGGCGGGCCCTGTTCATCCGCAAGGACACGCCCAAGCCGATCGCCGATTTCCTCGAAGCGGCGATGAAAGAGGCCTGGGCGATCGAGAGCCACCAGGCGTGGCTCAAGAAAAAGGGCATGCACCTGCTGAACTCCTACCGGAACAGCGCCGAGACGACGAAAATCGCGGCTGACGAAATCAAGACCTATTCGGACGCCTATCGCGACCTCGGACTGCCCAGCAGATAACGTTCGCC
Source organism: Rhodospirillaceae bacterium Spongia-Bin9 (assembly GCA_900197615.1). Taxonomy (GTDB): domain Bacteria; phylum Pseudomonadota; class Alphaproteobacteria; order Bin65; family Bin65; genus Bin65. Next base: position 28 of record FZLR01000079.1, on the reverse strand, counting down.
GAGCCGGACGTTTTCCCGGCTCGAAGAG
>FZLR01000267.1 GCA_900197615.1 Rhodospirillaceae bacterium Spongia-Bin9 | reverse complement strand
CCGCCACCGAAACCATAACACCGGAGGCTGTTCGGTGAGATACAAGAAATCCTTTCTCCGCAGCGCTTCGATCCCGGCTCGGCGCGGGAAGGATATCTCCGCTGCGCATCCCGTTCGGGATGCTCCGGTCGATATGACGGTCAGGGAAGCAGCGATTTGCCGGCGGCGGCGCATGACAAATCATGACCAAACATGACATTCCATGACACATTGCAGGCCCGGTCCGACCTCCGCTGCGCTCCGTCCGGGGCGGCATTCGCGTTGGAACCGGAGCAACACGGCAGACCATGACATTTCATGACACCTGCCGGGGGCGTTTACGCCGCCGCCGGGGCGTGGGGCGGCCGGGGCATTTGCCTAGCCGGTTTATGCGCAGGATTCAGGAATTAATACACATAATTTGCCGACTCCCGTTGTTTCGGCGCGCTGCGATTTGCGGCGTATTATGGCGAAAAGCGGCAGATTTCTGCGGTTTCCGCGCCAGAACCATAAGTCGGGGCAGCACGCAGCCTGGCGCATTTTTTTCGCTTAGACGGACCGATCTTTCTATTTTATCGATCCGGCGCCGGGCCGCACGGGAGGGATTCGGGCCCGCCCGTGCGCCGCCGGCCGGACCTGCGCTGCGCCCGCCCATGCGCCGCGCCGGCTTTGCGTGCGCGCCGGCGGTCCTGTAGGACAGCCGCGAACCCCGACCCGCCACAAACGCCCCATCCCGGAGTCGCCATGTTCTACCGGCCCGGCCACGAGCATCACGGCCTGCCCCGCAACCCGTTCAACGCGCTGGTCGTGCCGCGGCCGATCGGCTGGGTGTCCAGCCTGGCGGCGGACGGCACGGCCAATCTCGCGCCCTATTCTTTCTTCAACGCGGTCAGCTACGCGCCGCCCCAGGTCATGTTCTCGGCCGGCCCGCGGCCGCACCGGAAGGGAGATCCCTACGACCCCAAGGATTCCCAGACCAATCCCGAAGCGACCGGCGAGTTCGTCTGCAACATGGCGACCTGGGACCTGCGCGCGGCGATGAACCTCAGCTCCGAGCACGTCCCGCCGGGAGTCGACGAGTTCGAGCATGCCGGCCTCACCAAGGCGCCGGCGGCGACCGTCGCGCCGCCGCGCGTCGCCGAATCGCCGATCCATCTGGAATGCCGCTACCTCCAGAGCGTCCGCCTCAAGGCGAAGGAAGGCTACGGCCCGAACGTGCTGGTGATCGGCGAGGTGACCGGCATCCATATCGACGATGCGGTGCTGACCGACGGCTTCGTCGACATGGACAAGGTCCGCCCGATCGGCCGGCTGGGCTATCTCGATTACGTCACCGTGGACGACGTCTGGACCATGCCGCGGCCGGATTGACCGGGCTGCCGCCAGTTCCGCTATTCGACTTCGAACGCCTGCGTATCGAGCGGTTCCAGTCGGGCCGGATCGAAGGGCCGGAGATCGATCGTCGTGGCCGCGCCGTCCGCGATCAGCTCCGCCATCGCCTCGCCGGTCGAGGGGCCGTTGAGCATGCCCCAGACGCTGTGGCCGGTGGCCACATAAGCGCCGGCGACGCCCGGCACCGGGCCGATCAGCGGCAGCCCGTCTTCGGTAACCGGCCGGAAGCAGGCCTGCTCCGCCAGCACTGTCGACGCCGCCCAGTCCGGCGGGGTG